>JAYTYH010000545.1:0-3363 GCA_043742485.1 Rhizobacter sp. | reverse complement strand
CACCAATCTCGTGCTCGGCGTGATCTCGCGCGTGGCCCAGCAGATGAACATCTTCGCGATCGGCTTTCCGATCACGCTCGGCGTCGGCCTCGTCGGCGTCCTGCTGACGCTGCCTCTCATGCAGATGCCGTTCACGATGGCGCTCGAGCGGATGCTGTCGTACTTCGTTTGAACGCAGGCGGGTTTGCTCGCCCGGCCGCGCCTCCTTCGAGCGCGTGTGGGGGTGGCGCGCCGGGGCGGCTGGCGGGCCCGCCTTGCGGCGCTCTGGTCATGAGCGCGGCATCGCCCGCCGCCAGGCGATCAAGCCCGGCCCGAGCGGCGGCTGCGCGGCTGCAGCTTGTCGACCTCGGCCAGCTGCTGCTTCAGCAGGATGAGCAAGGAGCGCGCGTGCTCCACCGGCACGCGGATCGAGCTCGTCGCCGGCTCGTCGTCGCGCGCCGATCGCGGCAGCACCGCCACGTCGACGCCGAGCTCGATCATTCCCTTGTCGAGCCGGCTCGACTTCAGGCGCTGCACTTCGATGTCATAGGTTTTCACGTGCACTCTCCGGCGGTTGGCTGACGCGGCGATTGTCGGGAGAGCGGCGCCGAATGGGGTCGATGCTTCGCCTATGGCTTCGGGGCAAGCGTTCGCAGGTACGCGACGATGGCGTCGAGGTCGTCTTCGCGGATGCCCGCGTACCACGCGTAGGGCATGGGCTCGGCCATGCGGCGGCCGTCGCGGCCGATGCCCTGGGTGATGGCGCGCTTGATCTCGGCGTCGCTCCAGGCGCCGAGGCCTCGCTCGGGGTCGGCGGTGAGATTGCGCGAGACGGCGCCCTTCCAGGCCTCGGGCAATCTCTTCACGAACGAAGGTATGAACGGCCGGCCGCCGGCGCCGAGGGCGCTGTCGAGCTGGAGCACGCCGTCCTTCATCGGCGTGTGGCACTCGAGGCAGTGGCCGATCGTCGCCAGGTACTCGCCGCGGCGCACCTCGTTCTGCAGATCGCTGGCGCTGAAGCCGAGGTCGGCGACGGCGAAGGCCTGGTGCCTTACCGGCGCGCGATAGATCGGCGCCGGCAACACGTTGCGCACCGCGGGCACGGATCGCACGTAGGCGACGATGGCGTCGAGGTCGCCCGGCAGGATCGCCTTGAAGAAGTTGGTGGCCATCGGCAGTGCCAGGCGCTTGCCGGCGAGCGGCCCGCGGTCGGGGCGTTCGCCGTGGGTGATGGCGCGCTTGATCTCGTCGTCGCTCCAGCTGCCGATGCCGGTTTCGGCGTCGGGCGTGATGTTCGCCGCCGGGCCGGCGAAGGGCGGGGTGTCGAAGACGATGCCGCCGCCGGCGAGTTCCTTGCCGGCCAGGGCTCGCCCTTGGGCATCCTTGGGCGTGTGGCAGTTGCCGCAGGCCATGACCGTGGTCACGAGGTAGCGGCCGCGATCTACCGGTGTGCCTTGCGCATGGATTGCACTCCAGCCTGTGGCGAGCACGGCGGCCAGCAGCCACGCGCGGCTGGAAAACGATGGAGAGTTCATCTGCGTCACCTCCGATTCACGTCGGTATTCTTCCGCCTTTTTGCACGCACCTGCCATCGAGGCGGGCCGCGACGAGATCGAGCCGGTCCTGGCCCCAGAAGCGCTCGCCGTGGATCACGTAGGTGGGTGCACCAAAAACCTGCTCGGCGATCGCCCGCTGGGTGTCGCTGGCGTAGACCTCGCCGATTTCGGGCCGGCGCGATTGCTCGACCAGCGCCGCGCCGGTCAGGCCGGCCTGCGTGGCGATGGTGGCAAGCACGTTGTCGTCGGCGATGTCGCGGTCTTCGACCCAGATGGCGCGCAGTACGGCATGCGAAAGGGCCAGTGCATCGGCGCCGGCGATCCGGGCGGCGATGAGCAACCGACTCGCCGGCTGCCGGTCGACCGGGTAGAACCTGGGCTCGAGCCGGATCGGCACGCCGAGATGGCGCGACCAGCGCTCGAGCTCGAGCTGGCGGTAGCTGCGACGTGCTTCCGGCCGCTCGAGAAATGGCTTGCCGCCCGTCGCCGAGAAGACGCGGCCCAGCTCGATCGGCAGCACCTCGACGGCGGCGCCATGCTGGCGCGCCAGCGCGATGAAACGGGCACTTCCAAGCCACGCCCACGGACTGGCGACGCTGAGCCAGTAGTCGATGACCGGCGCCGGCGGGCGCACGGCCGCCGCGCCCGGGATCACATCGTGCCCTTGACCTCGTCGCCGTGCAGCGGCATGCCGAGGGCGCGCAGCTTCTTCTGCACCTCCGCCACCGGCACCCGGCGCACGTCGACGCCGACATCGATCGCCACGGCTGCGGCGACCCCGGCCGCCTGGCCCGTGGCCATGCACGCCGGCATGTTGCGCGAGCGCGCGTGGGCGGCGTGGTCCGCCGAGATGCAGCGGCCGGCGACGAGCAGCTGCTCGACCTTCATCGGCACCAGGCAGCGGTACGGGATCTCGTAGGGCCGCAGGCCCTGGAAGTCGACGTCGGCGCCCTTGGGATCGTGGATGTCGAGGGCCGACGCGTCGGCGGCGATGCTGTCGTCGAAGGTCGGCCCCTGCAGCGAATCAGCGCCCGTGAGCGTGTATTCGCCGATCACGTGCCGCGTCTCGCGCACACCGAGAACCGGCGCGATCGATTCGATGCGTGCCTTCTCGAAGCCGGGGATGCGCGCGCGCAAGTAACGCGTCACGTCTTCGATCTGGCGATAGCACTCGAGCACGGCGGCGGTGAACTGCACCGGATCGAAGACATCGACGCCTGTCACCCGCGTCGCGTTCACGTACATGCGGCCGTCGGCCGTCTTCAGCGTGATGTTGTCGCGCTGCAGCTTGATGCCGGTGTCGGCCTGGTACTGGCGCAACGACTTGTTGAAGCCGGTGAGCCACAGGCCGTAGGCGAGGCCCTCGACGGTGTCGGGGATGGCACGCGCCGGCACGTCGTCGGTGTGGCGGGCCCACTCGGCCAGGCGCACGAGATCGACGCGATCCATCGTGAAGTACATCGAGACCGGCTGCATCGTCTTCTCGCTGCCGCCCGAGCCCATCACGAAGGGGGCGCCGGCGCGAACGGCGATGTCGGCGTCGGCAGAGCAGTCGATCACGACCTTGGCACCGATGAACTGGCGGCCGCTCTTGCTCTCGACGATGACGCCGGTGATCGTGTCGCCCTTCATCACCGGCGCCGAGACCACGGTCTCGAACAGGATCTGCACGCCGGCCTCGGCGCACAGCCGCGTCAGCAGCATCTTCATGATCTCCGGGTCGCACGGCGAGGCGATCTTGACCCCGCCCGACTTGACCACGGCCATGTAGTCCTCGCCGGCGCCACCGACCGACCGGGCCAGGTTCCAGATCTCGAGCGGCAGGCCG
>JAYTYH010000544.1:0-8187 GCA_043742485.1 Rhizobacter sp. | reverse complement strand
CATCAGCTACCGGGTCCACAAGGGCTACGCGCACGGCGACGTGGCGCTCTCCGCCGGCGTGCAGCGCATGGTGCGCAGCGACCTCGGCGCCGCCGGCGTCATGTTCACGATCGATACCGAGAGCGGCTTTCCCGATGTCGTCTTCATCACTTCGAGCTACGGCCTCGGCGAGACGGTGGTGCAGGGCGCCGTCAACCCCGACGAGTTCTATGTCCACAAACCTGCCTTGCGCAACGGCAAGCAGGCCATCATCCGCCGCAACCTCGGCTCCAAGCTCATTCGCATGGCCTTCGCCTCGGAAGCCGAGCGCGCCGCCAGCGGCAAGCTGGTGACGACGCTCGACACCGCCACCGAGCAACGCAACCGCTATTCGCTGAGCGACGTCGACGTCGCCGATCTGGCCCGCTACGCGCTTGTCATCGAGAAGCACTACGGCCGGCCGATGGACATCGAGTGGGGCAAGGACGGCGTCGACGGTCTGCTCTACATCCTGCAGGCGCGTCCCGAGACGGTGAAGAGCCAGGCCGCCGGCAAGGCCGAGCAGCGCTACACGCTCAAGGGCACCGGCACCGTGCTCGTCGAGGGCCGCGCCATCGGCCAGAAGATCGGCACCGGGGCGGTCCGCATCGTTGCCGACATAGCCGACATGGACCAGGTCGAGGCCGGCGACGTGCTCGTCACCGACATGACCGATCCGAACTGGGAGCAGGTGATGAAGCGCGCCGCCGCGATCGTCACCAACCGCGGTGGCCGGACCTGCCACGCCGCCATCATCGCCCGCGAGCTCGGCATTCCGGCCGTGGTCGGCTGCGGCGACGCGACCACGGTGCTGAAGAACGGCGCCCTCGTCACCGTCGCCTGCTCGGAGGGCGATACCGGCTTCGTGTACGACGGCCTGCTCGAGACCGAGGTCACCGAGGTCGAGCGCGGCGAGCTGCCGTACTCGCCGGTCAAGATCATGATGAACGTCGGCAACCCGCAGCTCGCGTTCGACTTCGCGCAGATGCCGAACTCGGGCGTCGGTCTGGCACGGCTCGAGTTCATCATCAACAACAACATCGGCGTCCACCCGAAGGCGATCCTCGACTACCCCAACATCGACGGCGATCTCAAGAAGGCGGTCGAGAGCGTCGCCCGCGGACATGCCTCGCCGCGCGCCTTCTACGTCGACAAGATTGCCGAAGGAGTGGCCACCATCGCGGCGGCGTTCTGGCCCAAGCCGGTGATCGTTCGCCTCTCCGACTTCAAGAGCAACGAGTACAAGAAGTTGATCGGCGGCTCGCGCTACGAGCCTGAAGAGGAGAACCCGATGCTCGGCTTTCGCGGCGCCTCGCGCTACGTGAGCGAGTCCTTCGGCGAGGCCTTCGCGATGGAGTGCGAGGCGCTGGTGCGCGTGAGGAAGGACATGGGCTACAGCAACGTCGAGGTCATGGTGCCGTTCGTGCGCACGCTCGGCCAGGCCGAGCGCGTCGTCGCCATGCTCGCCGAGCGCGGCCTGCGGCGCGCGTCGGCCGGCGGCACCGACGGCCTGCGCGTCATCATGATGTGCGAGGTGCCGAGCAACGCGATCCTCGCCGAGCAGTTTCTCGAATTCTTCGACGGCATGTCGATCGGCTCCAACGACCTGACCCAGCTGACGCTGGGCCTCGATCGCGACTCCGGCCTCGAGCTGCTCGCGAAGGACTTCGACGAGCGCGACCCGGCCGTCAAGGCCATGATCTCGCGCGCCATCGCCGCCTGCCGCGCCACGGGCAAGTACATCGGCATCTGCGGCCAGGGTCCGAGCGACCATCCCGACTTCGCCGACTGGCTCGCCGACGAAGGCATCGTCTCGATCTCGCTGAACCCCGATACCGTCGTCGAGACCTGGCGGAGGTTGGCGACGCGGTAGGAGGTTGATGGCGTTACAGCCGCAACGCCATCTGCATCTTGTCGTGGTAGACCGGGCCGACCTTGAGGGCGCGGGCCAGCAGGCCGCAGGCGACGAAGCCGCTCTGCGCGTAGAGACCGACGGCGGCGTGGTTGCCGGCCGTGACCGAGAGCGTCAGCGTCTCCAGCCCGGCGCGTCGCGCGGCGTCGATGGAGGCGGCGAGGAGACCGTGGCCGACGCCTTGCCGTCGCGCCTCGGGTCGAACCATCATGCCGACGACATGGCCGAGGTGGCACACCTTGCGCCGCGGCTCGCGCTCGCAACCGATGGCGCCGACGAGGCGTCCGCCATGAAAGGCGCCGAGCAGGAAGTGACCACCGTCGGCGCGGTCGAGGCCGAGCCGCTGCAGGTACTCGGCCGGCTCCTTGGGCCGCTCTGTTTCCGCGTCAGAGGTGAAGGCTTCGGGATGGGCGACGAGCATCTCGTCGCGCAGCCGCTTGTAGGCGGGAAGATCGGCTGCGGCCAATGGCCGGACCGTGGCGAATTCGGTCATGGCGGTGCGGCGCGCGACGGGACCGGACCGCGCCGGTCAGCCGCCGATGTAATGCATCTCGAGGCGACGGGCATCGCCGGGCAGTGCCGCGGGCAGCGCTGAGCGCAGCTCCGAGTAGCGGTCGTCGCGGCCCTGCCAGACGAGGCCGATCGCTGCCGCGATCTCTTCGTCCGTGGCGCCGCCGCGCAGCAGGCCGCGCAGGTCGTGGCCGCGGCTCGCGAACAGGCACAGGAAGAGCTTGCCCTCGGTCGACAGCCGAGCCCGGTTGCAGTCTCTGCAAAAGGCCTGCGTGACGCTCGAGATGGTGCCGATTTCGCCCGCTACGCCGGCCTCGGCGTAACGCCAGCGCTCGGCCGTTTCGCCCCTGGCCGTGGCCGGCAGGCGGACCAGCCCGAATGCCTCGTCGAGGCGCGCGATCACCTCGGCCGACGGTACGACCTCGTCCATGCGCCAGCCGTTGGTGGCGCCGACGTCCATGTACTCGATGAAACGGAGCGCGACGTTGCGGCCGCGGAAGTGCCGCGCCATCGGCACGATCTCGTGCTCGTTGGTGCCGCGCTTGACGACCATGTTGACCTTGATCGGGCCGAGGCCGACGTGCTCGGCGGCGTCGATGCCGCGCAGCACATCGGCGACCGGGAAGTCGGCATCGTTCATGCGCCGGAAGACAGCGTCGTCGAGGGCGTCGAGGCTGACGGTCACGCGCGCCAGCCCGGCGGTCTTGAGCGCGGCCGCCTTCCTTGCCAGGAGCGAGGCATTGGTGGTGAGCGTGAGGTCGAGCGCCAGGCCGCTGGCGGGCCGCACCTCGGCCAGCAGGCCGACGAGGCGTTCGAGGTCGCGCCGCAGCAGCGGCTCGCCACCCGTGAGGCGAAGCTTGCCGACGCCATGCGCGACGAACGGCCGCGTCAGCCGGGCGATCTCTTCGAAGCTGAGCAGCGAGCTCTGCGGCAGGAAGGCGTAGCTCTTGTCGAAGACCTCGCGCGGCATGCAGTAGCTGCAGCGGAAGTTGCAGCGGTCGGTGACCGAGATGCGCAGGTCGCGAAGAGGCCGCTGCAGGCGATCGAGAACCGTGCCGGTCGGCTCGGTCAACAGCTCGGGGATCGCCGGCAGACTCGAACGGTAGCGGTGATCGGCAACGGGAATCACTCTCTCGGCCATGCCCCGATTGTGCCCGTCGTGGCAATGCCGGCCGCTGGCGCGGCTGTCGCCTAGTGGCTGTTCGAGGCCGTGGCCGAAGCCGCCGTCGAGACTTGCTCGGGCACAGTGGTCACTTCGGCGCGGCGCGCGCCGGTGAAGCGCTTGGTCCAGTAGGCGAAGCTCATGTCTTCGGTGCGAACGGTCTTGCCGGCGCTAGGCGCGTGGATGAAGCGGTTGTCGCCGATGTAGATGCCGACGTGCGAGAAGGTGCGCCTCAGCGTGTTGAAGAAGACCAGGTCACCAGGTTTGAGATCTCCGCGGGCAATGGCCGCGAAGCCGGGCGCCGACGCCTGCTCGTCGGCGCTGCGCGGCAGCACGAGGCCGAGGCTCATCTCGAAGACGTGGCGCGTGAAGCCGCTGCAATCGAAACCGGTGTCGGCGGAAGTGCCGCCGCGCTGGTACCGCACGCCGATGAAGTTCATGGCGCCGATGACCATCTCCGAAGCGTGCTCCTGGACCTTGCGCAGCAGGCCGGGTGCGGTGGCGGCGGCCGGCTCGCTGGCTGCCGCCACGACGGGCGCGACGAGGCCCTTGTCGAGCAGCATCTTCAGGACGGGGTCGGCCGGCTCGTCGGGCGCGGCGACGACACTGCCGCTGGCCGCCATCGACATCACGACTGCGATCGCCATGCCGATCCCGCGGCGGCGGATCGAGGGCAGGGCGGTTCGCATCGGCGCGCAGCATAGGCGAGGCCGGCCGGCGAAGTCAAATCGGCGCAGGCTGGGCTATCGTCGCGGCCCTGTGGCGCGACAAGGAAAAGAGATGTTCAAGGCCCTGATGCTGGAAAAGGACGATGCCGGTTTTCGTGCCGGCGTGCGCGACGTCGACGAGGCCGGCCTGCCCGAAGGCGACGTGCTCGTCGGCGTCGAGTACTCGACCCTCAACTACAAGGACGGCCTCGCGATCACCGATCGCAGCCCGGTCGTGCGCTTGTGGCCGATGGTGGCCGGCATCGACGGTGCCGGCACGGTCCTCGAATCGACGCACCCGGCCTGGCGCACTGGTGACCGCGTCATCCACAACGGCTGGGGCGCCGGCGAGACGCGCTGGGGCTGCCTGGCCGAGCGGGCCCGGCTGAAGGGCGACGGGCTGGTCGCATTGCCCTCTGTCCTCGAACCACGGCAGGCGATGACGATCGGCACCGCCGGCTACACGGCGATGCTGTGCGTGCTGGCGCTCGAGCGTCACGGCGTGACGGCGGGCGGCGCGGGCAGCGTGCTCGTCACCGGCGCGACCGGGGGCGTCGGCAGCTTCGCCGTCGCCCTGCTGGCGGGCCTCGGGTACCGTGTCACCGCGGCCACCGGCAAGGCAGGCGAGGCCGACTACCTGAAGAAGCTCGGCGCCGCCGAGGTCGTGGGCCGCGGCGAGCTGTCGGCGGCCGGCAAGCCGCTGCAGAAGGAGCGCTGGTCGGCGGTGATCGATTCGGTCGGCAGCCACACGCTTGCCAACGCGCTGGCGCAGACGCGCTATGGCGGCGTCGTCGCGGCCTGCGGACTGGCTCAGGGCCACGACCTGTCGGCGACGGTGATGCCCTTCATCCTGCGCGGCGTCACGCTCGCCGGCATCGACAGCGTCATGGTGCCGCTGGCACGCCGGCAAGAGGCGTGGCAGCGGCTCGCGCAGGACATCGACTTGGGCCTGCTCGAGCTCATCGGCGAAGAGGTGCCGCTGGAGGCCGCCATCGGCAAGGCGGCGCAGCTCATGGCCGGCCAGGTGCGCGGCCGCGTCGTCGTCAGGATCTGACCGGCGCGTCGGCGAGTCGACCGATCGATGGCCTGACCGGTCAGCGGATCAGATGCGCGAGCCGCTTGAACTTCGGGTGCTGGCTGCTGCCGAGCCACTCGAAGATCACCATCTCGGTGGTGACGACATCGCCGCCGTGCGCACGCACGCGCTCGGTGGCCGCAAGCCGGTTGTGCGGGTGCCGCGAGCCGACGGCGTCGGCGACCCACTTCACGGCGTGGCCGGCATCGAGCAGGCCGAGCGCCGTCTGCAGGGCGCAGACATGGGCCTCGCAACCGGCGATCACGATCGTGTTGCGGCCGGCCGGCAGGCGCCGCATGAAACCCTCTTCGGCCACTGCCGAGAAGTGGAACTTCGCGAGCACGGTGTCGCAGAGCCGGCCGATCTCGTCGACGAGCGGGCCGAGGCCAGCGGGGTTCTCTTCGGTGCCGATGACATGGATGCCGAGCTCGCGCGCCGCCGTGGCCAGTTGCACGCAGCGGCGGACGACGTTCTCGCCGTCGTGGATGGCCGGCATCAGCCGTGTCTGCGGATCGACGATGAGCAGGGTGCAGTCGGCGGCATTGCAAAGGGTGTTCAACGGCGGCTCCGGTAAAGCGCGATGCATTTTCCGACAAAGCCTTGCCGTGTCGTCGCCTCGGCACAATCCGCGAGGTCTGCCAAGGAGAACACATGCTGATGAATGGCGAGCAATACAGGGAGTCGCTGCGGGCCTGCAAGCCGCGCGTCTTCGTCGACGGCAAGCGCGTCGACAGCGTCGCCGATGCGCCGGCGCTGCGGCCCGGCATCAACGCCATCGGCGTCTCCTACGACTTCGCGCTGCGCGAGGAGCTGGCGCCGATCATGCTGGCGGTGCAGGCGACGAGCGGCAAGACGGTCAACCGCATGCTGCACGTCGACACCTCGAGCGGCGACCTCCTCAACAAGCTCGAGGCGGTGCGCGTGCTTTGCCAGGAAACCGGCTGCGCGCAACGCTATCTCGCGCACGACGCGATGGCGGCGATCGGCCAGTCGTCGGCCCGCATCGACGCCGACAAGGGCACCGCATATGGCGAGCGCTGGCTCGCCTACCTGCACGACGTCCAGGACCGCGACCTGACGCTCGGCATCGCCATGACCGACGCCAAGGGCGACCGCAGCAGGCGGCCGCACGAGCAGGCCAACGTCGACAGCTACGTGCACATCGTCGAGCGCAGCGCCAGCGGCATCGTTATCTCCGGCACCAAGGCCATCGTCACCGGCGCGCCCTACGTGCACGAGTTCCTGGTCATGCCGTGCCGCAACATGAGCGAGGCCGACGCCGCATTCGCGGTCTGCTGCGCGGTGCCGTGCGATGCCGACGGCATCACCATCGTGGCCCGGCCGGCCGGCCGGCCGGGCGAGAAGGCGGCGTTGTTCTCCAACAGGTACGGACAGTCGACCGGCGTCGTCGTCTTCGACCGCGTCTTCGTGCCGTGGGAGCGCGTCTTTCTCGCCGGCGAGTGGGAGCATTCCTCGCACCTGACCTACAGCTACGCGACCCATCATCGCCACACCTGCATCGCCGCGCGCGCCGGCTTCGGTGACCTGCTCATCGGCGCCGGCGCCCTGATGTGCGAGGCGAACGGCTTCGACCCCGGCAAGGAGTCGCACCTGCGCGAGCAGATGGTCCAGCTCATCACCATCACCGAAGGCTTCTATGCCTGCGGCGTGGCCGCGAGCGTCTACGCGACGGTCGACGCGGCATCGAAGATCGTCATGCCCGACCCGGTATTCGCCAACATCGGCAAGCTCCTGCTCGCCAACCAGATCTACGAGATGCACCGCATCGCCCACTACGTCTCGGGCGGCCTCATCGTGACCCTGCCGGGGCCCGACGAGGACCACAACCCGGAGACCGCGGCCAACCTCGCCGATGTGCTGCGCGCTAACCCCGACGTGCCCTACGACAAGCGCATCGAGGCGGCCCGTTTCATCGAGGACCTGACCGCCTCGTACCAGGGCGGCTGGTACTCGGTGATCAGCCTGCACGGCGGCGGCTCGCCGGCGGCGATGAAGCAGGAAATCTGGCGCAACTACCCGGTCGGCGACAAGGTCGAGCTCGTCGAGCGGCTGCTGAACCGCGGCATCCTGAACGAGCCGTCACGGGCGATCACCGCCAATCGCCAGCCCGGCCGTTGCTGCGACACCGGTTGTACGCCGACATCGGCCACGACGATGGTCGAGATGCCGGCCGCGCGCCGCGAGGTCTCCCTGTGAGCGCCGTCTTCACCGCCTTTCGCGATCGCTCGCTGCACGACCGCGACGCTTTCTGGACCGAGCAGGCCGCGCTGATCGACTGGGAGCATCCGTTCGAGCAGGTCTGCGACGACTCCAACCCGCCGTTCACGCGCTGGTTCGTCGGCGGCCGTACCAACCTGTGCCACAACGCGATCGACCGCCACCTCGCGGCGCGCGCCGCTCAGCCGGCACTCATCCACGTCTCGACCGAGACGGGCAGCGAGCGCGTCTACAGCTTCGCCGAGTTGCACGCCGAGGTGCAGCGCATGGCGGCGGTGCTGATCGAACTCGGCGTCGGGCAGGGCGATCGGGTCCTGATCTACATGCCGATGATCGCGGAGGCGGCGTTCGCGATGCTGGCCTGCGCCCGCCTCGGCGCCATCCATTGCGTCGTCTTCGGCGGCTTCGCGAGCATGAGCCTGGCGACGCGGATCGACGACGCCGAGCCGAAGGTGGTGGTCACCGCCGACGCCGGCAGCCGCGCCGGCAAGGTCATCGCCTACAAGCCGCTAATCGACGAGGCGATCCGGCTCGCGAAGCACAAGCCCGCGAAGGTGCTGCTGGT
>JAYTYH010000543.1:0-1628 GCA_043742485.1 Rhizobacter sp. | reverse complement strand
CAACCGGTGTAACGGCTTTCCGTGAAGGTGGCTGCGCCGCCACCTCCGCCTTCGCCATTGCCCCCACTGCCGATCGCAGCATTGCTGGTCGATCCGGCGCCACTGTCTTCGGCCAAGTTGGTCAAGGAGCGATTGACCGCTGCCCCGCAGCCAGTCAATTCGAGCTACTCGATCGCCGAAGGGAAGAACTCCCAGGACATCGTGCCGACGCTGGTGTTCGATGACGGACGGTTCACGTATCTGAAGTTTCCGAACAACCGGGAAGTGCCTGCGGTCTTTCATGTTCTGCCCGACGGATCCGAGACAGTGGTCAACGCGCGCATGGAAGGCGACCTCCTGGTGGCCGACCGCGTCAGTCGCCGTCTGATGCTTCGCGCTGGAAGTGCCGTCGTCGGCGTGTGGAACGACGCCTTCGACCTGGACGGTGTCGCACCGAGCAACGGCACAACGGTATCCGGGGTTGATCGCGCACTCAAGACCACGCCAGCTTCAACTTCAAATGCTCTTGGAGGTCAACGATGAGCACGAGCGAGCGCCGCCCCGATTCGGACCGTGATGCCGACCACGACCACGAGCCCGCGGACGCCGGCAACGTCATCAGGCCGCTGGAAGGAGAGGCAGGCATCCCGAGCGTCGTGCGGGCCACGGGAGTGAACGTGTCGCGCAAGGGGATCTTCGCCGTTGCCCTGCTCGCCCTCTCCCTGGTCGCCGTCTCGGCGGTGTCGATCAACCGGGCCTTGTCGAGCAAGAAGGATGGCGACGAGGTGTCGAAGCGCCTGGGAGATCGCCCTGCTGCAGCCGGCGGCGATGCACGTCGGCTTGACATGACCTTGCCGGCAGCAGCCTCCGCTCCCGCGGGCCGACTGATCCCGGCGATCGTGCCGACAGCCGAGGAGCGGCGCGCCGAGCCGATCCCGCTCCGGCAAAACGAACCGACGCGCGTCGCGCCGGAGGATGCGCCCGTACTCCTGGTGTCGAGCCGCCCTACCGCTGCCGACGCGCCCGGCCGGCGCTCGCAGAGCGGCTTGGCATCCGGCGATCCGGCAGTAGTCGAATCATCGCTCGACGGAACACGGCGCAATCTGGAGACTTATCAGCGCCAGCTACAAGGCGTGCTCGACTCCTTGACGAAGGGCGGCGGAACCGCACCCACCACGCAGGGCATCGCGTCCACCGTGGTCGTGAGCGCCACGCCGCCCGCAGGCCTTTTTGGAGGCGAGCTTCAGAAGTCGGCGACGCCGCGCGTCTCGGCCGGCCTCTTCGGCGATCGCAGTCTGATTCTTCCCAAGGGCACGGCCTTCACCTGCGCTCTCAAGATCAAGCTGATCAGCGCAGCATCCGGCTTCGTGAGCTGCCAAGTCCAGCGCAACGTCTTCAGCGACGACGGACGCGTGCTGCTGGTCGAACGCGGCTCGCACATGGACGGCGAGTACCGCATCGCATCGGTTCGTCCGGGCACGGTGCGGATTCCGGTTCTGTGGACGCGCATCCGCACGCCGCACGGCGTCACCGTCGACATTGAGTCGCCGGGCACCGGTCCGCTCGGGGAATCCGGTGTGGACGGCTACGTCGACAACCGCTGGCTCGAGCGCATCGGTGCGGCCATGCTGCTGTCGCTCATCGACGAC
>JAYTYH010000542.1:0-1579 GCA_043742485.1 Rhizobacter sp. | reverse complement strand
TGGCGCAGCCGAGCCAGTTGTAGAAGGTGCGGTGCGCCTCGCGCTCGACGGCGTCGCTCCAGCCCCGGCTGGCATGAGCGGCGACGAAGCGGGCCAATGTGGCGGTGACCGGCGGTACGTCGGTCTCGGCGACGACCTGGGTGTTGTGGGCCATGAGGCTCCTCGCTTGTTCGGGTAATGGACAGGGCGGGTCGCAGGCGTCCGGCGTCACTCGTCGAGCCGGAGCTTGCGCGCCTGGGCCAGCGCGGTCCAGCGCTGGATGTCGGCGCGGATGTACTGGCCGAACTGCTCGGGCGTCATCGGCATCGGCTCGACGGCCTCGACCGACAGCCTTTCGCGCAGATCGGGCTCCTTCAGCACCGCGACCAGCGTCTCGTTCAGGCGCTTGACGACATCGGCCGGCAGGCCGGCCGGGCCGACCGTGCCGTACCACTGCATCGCATCGAAGCCCTTGAAGCCGGATTCTTCGAGCGTGGGCACGTCCTTGACCTGCTCGCTGCGCGCGCGCCCGGTGACCGCCAGTGCCCGGGCGCGGCCGGAGCGCAGGTGCGGCAGGGCAGCGGCCAGGCCGGGGAACATGGCCTGCGTCTGGCCGCCGAGAAGGTCGGTAAAGGCCGGCGCGATGCCGCGGTACGGTATGTGCAGCATGAAGGCGCCGCTCTGCTGCTTGAACAGCTCCATCGTCAGGTGTGTCAACGAGCCCGATCCGGACGAGCCGTAGCTGACGCGGCCGGGATGCTTGCGCACGTAATCGAGGAACTCGGCGAGCGTCTTCACCGGCAGCGCGCCGTTGACGACCAGCACGTTCGGCGTGCCGCCGATCATGCCGACGGGCGTGAAGTCCCTGATCGCGTCGTAGGGCACGCGGCGCGTCGCCGGCGTGGTGCCGTGCGTGGCGACATAACCCTGCATCAGCGTGTAGCCGTCGGGCGCGGCGCGGGCAGTGGCCTGGCTGGCGATCACGCCGCCGCCGCCGCTCTGGTTGTCGACCAGGAACGGCTGTCCCAGCAATTTGCCCCAGCGTTCGGTGACCACGCGGGCGATCATGTCGCTGCCGCCGCCCGCCGAGACGGGAACGATGTAGCGGATCGGCTTGGCCGGGAACGTCTGGGCCCGCGCTGCGGCCGGCAGCCAAAGCGCCGTTGAAACTTGCAACAGCTTGCGGCGGTTCATGCGAGTCTCCCGGCTGCGACCGAACAGGCCCGGGCTGTCCGGACGGGTACCACCCGACGAGCCGCGTTCAGGGAGCGACGCATGCGAAGCTGCCGGCGTCGTTCGGGTCGCCCGCTGGCTTGTAGCGCGCCACTTTCGGGTACGGGCAGAGCAGGCGCGTCAGCTTGACGGTGCGCGTCGCCGCGGCGTCGTCGGCGTACTTGGTGGCGATCATCGCCTCGGGCGCCACGCCTTGCTCGACCCAGCGCTCCAGCGCTTTCTGCAGGTCGTGCGCCGCATCGCGAAGCGGCGGAATCTGCTGGCCCACGCCGCCGAAGCTCGTGGCACCGGGCCCGAAGTAGCAGTGCGTCATGCCCGGCACCATGAAGAGCCGGCTGAATTGCTGCGTCGCCGCCAGGCCGCCCAT
>JAYTYH010000541.1:0-2610 GCA_043742485.1 Rhizobacter sp. | reverse complement strand
CTCAACACCTCGGCGATCTACCTCGGCCAGGCGGCAGGCGCCTCGAGCGGCGGCTGGCTCATCGCCCACCACGGCTACGGCGTGCTGAGCGGCGTCGGCCTGGTCTGGCTGGTGACGGCGATCGGGCTCAGTCTCTGGGCCAGCGTGGCGCTCGCCCGCCGCGCGCCATGACTGCCGGCGCCAACACCTCGACGCGCGTCGAAGTCGCGGAAAGCGACGCGCCGCTGGCGCAGCCGGCGTCGCCGGGCGACCTCTTCTTCACCTTCAACAAGCTGGCATTGCAAGGCTTCGGCGGCGTGCTCGCGGTGGCGCAGCGCGAGCTGGTCGAGCACAAGCGCTGGCTGAGCCGCGACCAGTTCGTCGAGCTGCTCGCCATCAGCCAGGTGCTGCCGGGCCCGAACATCGTCAACCTGTCGCTGATCATGGGCGACCGCTTTTACGGCCTGCGCGGCGCGCTTGCCGCGTTGGCCGGCATGCTCGTGGTGCCGCTCTTCATCGTCGTGGCGCTGACCGCCGCCTACGCCGAGTTCTCGCACATCGCCATCGTCTCGGGCGCGCTGCGCGGCATGGGCGCGGTGGCGGCGGGGCTGATCATCGCCACCGCCATCAAGCTGGCAGGATCGCTGCGCACCAACCGGCTCGGCCTGCCGCTTTCGATCGCCTTTGCGGTGGTGACGTTCGCGATGGTCGGCCTGCTGCACTGGCCGCTGGTATGGGTGATTCCAGGGCTCGGCGTCGTTGCCGTGGCACTGGCCTGGCAGCGCTGGGCGCCCTCGGCACCACCCACGCAGTGACCGCGCCATGACCGTCGCAAGCGCTGCGAGCGGCCTCGCCGCGGTGTTCGCCTCGCCGCTCTCGGCCGCCGAGCTGTTCGGCCTGTTCGCGCACTTCCTCGTGCTCAGCCTGCTGGCGGTCGGCGGCGTCATCACGACGGCGCCGGGCATGCACCGCTACGTCGCCATCGACCACCACTGGATCACCGACGCCCAGTTCACGGCCTCGATCGCCATCGCCCAGGCGGCGCCCGGCCCCAACGTGCTCTTCGTCGCCGTGATCGGCTGGAACGTCGCCGGGCCGCTCGGCGCGCTGGCGACGATGAGCGGAATCATGCTGCCGTCGACGGCGCTCTCGATCTTCACCAGCCGCTGGGGCGCCAAGCGGCGCGAGACCCGCGGCATGCGCGCCTTCACGACCGGCCTGACGCCGATCACGATCGGCCTCCTCGTCGCCACCGGCTGGGTCCTGGCGCAGCCGTATCTGGTCGGCGACACGAAACATTTCATCGGCGCCGTCGCCATCCTGGTCGTCAGCGTCGTGGCGATGACGTGGACGAAGCTGAGCCCGATGTGGCTGGTCGGGCTCGGCGCCGTCGCCGGCGGGATGGGCCTCGTCTAGCGGGTGCCGAAGAGGCGATCGCCGGCGTCGCCCAGGCCCGGGATGATGTAGCCGCGCTCGTCGAGATGGCTGTCGATGGCGGCGGCCCAGCAGCGCACGTCGGGGTGCGCCGCGGTCAGCGCGGCGATGCCTTCCGGCGCCGCCACCAGAACGAGCGCCCGGATGTCGGTGGCGCCGCGCGACTTGAGCAGTGCGATGGCCGAGTTCATCGAGCCGCCGGTGGCGAGCATCGGGTCGAGCACGATCGCCGTGCGCGACGCCAGCTCGCCGGCGAGGCGGTCGACGTACGGCTCCGGCAACAGCGTCGCGTGGTTGCGGGCGATGCCGACGACGCTGACCTTCGCGTTCGGGATCGTGTCGAGCACGCCTTCGAGCATGCCGAGGCCGGCGCGCAGGATGGGCACC
The DNA here is from genome assembly GCA_043742485.1 of Rhizobacter sp. GTDB lineage: Bacteria > Pseudomonadota > Gammaproteobacteria > Burkholderiales > Burkholderiaceae_C > Schlegelella_A. The sequence goes on along the minus strand of JAYTYH010000541.1, from coordinate 810 downwards.
ACCGTGACCTTCTTGCCGGCGATCCGATCGACCTCGACGGCGCCGCTCCAGCCCTGCACGGTGGCGCGCTCGAGCGGAAAATCGGCCGTGGCCTCGTAGGTCAGCAGCCGGCCGAGCTCGGCGGTGATCTCGCGAAAGCTCTTCGTCGACAATGAGGCCGCGCGCAGCAGCCCGATCTTGTGGCGGACCAGCGGATGGGTGACTTCGATGACGGGCATGGCGTCAACGCGCCGCGTCGGCGTCACGCTGGTTCGCCAGCGCCTGCCGCTGCCGGGCCGCCTCGTAAAGGCAGACGCCGCTCGCCACCGACACGTTCAGGCTCTCGACGGCGCCGCGCATCGGCAAGTGCACGAGCTCGTCGCAGGTGCGCGCCGTGAGCTGGCGCATGCCGGTGCCCTCGGCGCCGAAGACCAGCGCCACCGGGCCGGTGAGATCAACGTCGTAGATCGAGCGCGGCGCGCCCTCGGCCGTGCCGATGACGCGGATGTCGCGCTCCTTCAGCTCGCCTAGCGTACGCGCCAGGTTCGTCACCATCAGGTAAGGCACGGTCTCGGCGGCGCCGCTGGCGACCTTGGCCACCGTGGCGTTCAGGCCAACGGCGTGATCCTTGGGTGCGATCACCGCATGGGCACCGGCCCCGTCGGCCACGCGCAGGCAGGCTCCGAGGTTGTGCGGGTCGGTCACGCCGTCCAGCACCAGCACCAGCGGCGGGCCTTGTACTTCGTCCAGCACCTCGTCGATCGAATGGCGCGCCGGCAGCGCTTGCACGCGCGCGACCACGCCCTGGTGGCGCGGGCCGCCAGCCAGCGC
>JAYTYH010000540.1:0-7139 GCA_043742485.1 Rhizobacter sp. | reverse complement strand
GCCATCGCCTCGAGTTCCGCGCTGACGATGAGATCGATGCCGACCACCTGGTCGCCGCGAGCGAGCAGGGCGCGCACGATCTCCGCGCCGAGCCAGCCCGACGCTCCCGTCACGAGTACCTTCGTCATCGCGGCCGCGGCTCCTCGTCGGTCGGCGGGCTGGTAATCACGAGGAAGACGAGCGTCTCGACGCCGGTGTTGTGGAACTCGTGCACCACCCCGGGCGGGATGTAGGTGACGTCGTTGCCGCGGACCAGCCGGCGTTCGCCGTCGATCACCAGGATGCCCTCGCCGCTCAGCACGTGGTAAATCTGCTCCTGCACCTTGTGCACGTGACTTTCCACATACGCGCCCGGCTCGTAGCACGAGATGCGGTGATCGAAGAAGCGGCTGCCAGCGGTGTCGGGGGTGACGATCGCCTTGGAGAGCGCCTGGTTGAAGTGGCCGGGGTACTGGATCCACATCAACTCGCCGAGGTTGCGCGTGACCGCCTGCTTCTCCTTGGCGGCGTGCTTGAAATGGTTGTCGTCGGGGACGATGGTCGTCATGAAGAACTCCTTGTCGTTTCGAGATCGGCGGAGCGCACCAGCAGGTGACGCTGGTTGTGCGCCGCGATGAAGCCGAGCCGCTCGGCGGCGTGCGTCAAATCGTAGAGCGGGGCGAAGGGCTCGCGCTCGTAGACCTCCGGGCGGCGGATCTCGACGGCGCCGCCATGCAGCCGGCGCAGGCGGTCGAGCGTGGGCTCCGGTGAGAGCGTGACACGTGCCGAGAGGTAGAAGCGCTCAAAGTCGCCGGGCTGCATTGGCAGCGTCAGCGCTAGTCGAAAAGCCCGGGCGACGTCGCGCGCGTCGATGTGATGAAAGAGCGGCCCGCCTCCTGCCGCCGATGGCCCACACACGGTCGGGCCACGATAGGCCACAGGGTTCTGCGCGCGCGCCACGATCTCGCCCGCCATATCCGGGTAGGCGACGAACACCGTTCGCAGCGCGACCACGCTCATGCCGCGCCACGCGAACGACCGCGCGATGTCTTCACCGAGCACCTTGCTGACGGCGTAGGGGTCGGTCGCGAGCAAGGGGTGGGCGATATCGAGCGGCGCGTATCGCGGCGCCAGCATCCGGCCTTCGCGCACGGTGTAGCCGGCGACCGAATCGCTCGAACAGAAGACGACCCGTTCGATGCCTGCCGCCTCGGCGGCTTCGAAGACGTTGTAAGTGCCGAGCGTGTTGACACGCATGATGGTCTGGCCGTCGCCCGACCAGATGTTCGGAATGGCGGCCATGTGGATCACCGCGTCCATGCCCCGGGCGGCGAGCTTCGACGCGGCGGTGTCGGTCACGTCGCCGACCTGCCATTCGATGTCGGCATCACCCGCGCGCCGGTCGAAACCGCGAACCTCACAGTCCCGGTCGCAAAGCTCCTTGACGACGAAGCGCCCCAGCAGGCCGGCGGCACCGGTGACGAGCACGCGCTTCATGCCGCGACCCCGGCGGGGCAGTCGACAAAGCCCATCGTCGCGAGCAGCCGATGGCTGCGAAGGATCGCGCCTTCGGGCTGCGGCTCGATGATCTCGAGCATCACGCTGCCCTCGTATCTGATCTCGTCGAGCGCAAGTGCGACCTCCGCGAAGGAAACGTCAACCTTGCCGATTTCGTCGTGACGCCACGCCGCGCGCGTCGTGTCGGACAGATGCACGATGCTCACGAGCGGGCCCAGTTCTCGCAACCCAGCCGCCGGCGATTCGCCGATGAAGTGAGCATTGGCCGCGTCGTAGCAGACGCTCAACACCTTCGAGCCCACACGCCGGACGAAGCCGCAGAGCGATGCCGCATCGGGGAACGACGCGAAGGGAACGTTCTCGAGTGCGAGTCCCACGCCACGCGATTCGGCATGCGGGATCAGCGCGTCGAGGCTCTCGCGCATCCACGTCTCGCGCTGCCGGACGGGCGGTGGCAGCAGCGGGCTCATGCGCCCGGGCACGGTGACGAGCCGCGCAATGCCGAGGTCGGCCGCGAGATCGATCGCGTCCTTGGAGACCGGCACCGAATACGCGCGCATGCCCTGCATCGAACTCGCGAGATTGGTGTCGAGGCTCGGAAGGTTGAGCGAGCTGATGACGATGCCTTCGGATCGAAGCGCACTGCCGAGCTCGCGCATCCGCGGTCGATCGTCGATCGCCAGCGCGAGATGCGGCGGGTTCACGACGACCTCGAAGTCGTCGTAGCCCTTCGCGTGCAGACCGCGCAGGCAATCGGCCATCGGCGTCGACCAGATGTAGCCGTAGGTGTTGACTCCGAGCGGGCGCGCCGTCATCGCTATCGCGCCGCTTCGAGGACGAGTTCTTCGAGCTCGTCGGCCTGAGCGACGCCGAGCAGGCGCTCCTGCTGGGACTTGTCCGCCGCGAGCACGAAGGCCGCACCGCTGAACGCCACCTTGCCGTTGACGAGCACGTAGGCCCGGTCGGCCATCGCCAGCACCGAATCGGCATGGTGTTCGACGATCAGCATGCTCGCCTTGGCGCTGAGCTTGGCCACGGCTACACGCACTTCCTGGACCACGGCGGGCGCCAGACCCTCGAACGGTTCGTCGAGCAGAATGATCCGGTTCGGGACCATCAATGCGCGAGCAATCGACACCATCTGCCGTTCTCCGCCAGACAGGTTCTCAGCGCGCGACCGCATGAGCTTCTGCAGCTTCGGAAACAGTTCGAAGATTTCCTCGGTGCCCGCCCCGCCCGCTCGCGCAGCGAGCTTCAGATTCTCATGGACGGTGAGATTCGGGAACAGCCTGCGCCCTTCGGGAACGATTGACACGCCGAGGCGGTTGATGCGGTGCGGGCGCAGCGCGCTCACGTCGACGCCCTCAAACAGCACGCGGCCCGCACTTGGGTGCAACGCGCCGGTGATCGTACGCAGAAGCGTTGTCTTGCCGACACCGTTGCGGCCTAGAAGTGCGACGACCTCGCCGGCATTCACGGTGAGGTCGACGGCTTCGAGCACGGTGCTCCCGCCGTAACCCGCACAAACGCCATCCAGTTGAAGTAGCGGCGCCGAAGCAGCCGGTGCCGGCTCGCGTGCGGACGCGGCTGGGAGCGTTGCGAATTCGGCGTCGTGGGACTTGCCGAGATAGGCGCTGATGACCTCGGGGTCGCGGGCGACCTCGGCCGATTTGCCGTCGGCAATCAGACGGCCTTGATGCAGCACAGTGATGCGATCCGAGATCGCGAGCACGCGGTCGATGTCGTGTTCGATCAAAAGCACCGCGTGCGATTTCGCCAGCCTTTGGATCAGTGCGCTCACCACCTGACGATCGGTTTCGGCGAGCCCGGCCAATGGTTCGTCGAGCAACAACAGTTTTGCATTCGTACCCAGCGACACCGCGATCTCGAGCAGACGCTTCTCGCCGTGCGCAAGAGACGCGCACATTTCGCCTGCCCTGTCGGCCAGCCCCACGGCATCGAGCAAGGACCAGACACGATCGTTGGCCTGCGCATTCAAATATGCATCGCGCCAGAAGCCGCCCCACTGGCCGCGCGATGCCTGGACCGCGATGCGCACGTTCTCGAACGCTGTTAGGTTCGGGAACACGCTCAGGATCTGGAACGATCGCGCCACGCCGAGGCGTGCGCGCTTGTAGGCCTGGAGCTTTCCGATCTCGCGTCCTTCGAACAGGATCTGTCCTTCGTCGGCCGGCAGCAATCCCGTCAGGATGTTGAAGAAGGTCGTCTTGCCGGCGCCATTCGGGCCGATGAAGCTGTGCAGCCGATTGGCGTGCACGTCGATCGAGATGTCATGCTGCGTGACGATCGACCCGAACCGCTTGCTGAGGTTCTTGATCGACAGGATCGGTGTGCCGATCGTGATCGCAGCGGCTGCCGCTGCCGGCCGGTACGGCGTGATGACCTGCGGCCGCGGCGGAATACCGGAGCGCGTGAGCGTCCAGCGATCACGCTTGACGAGGCGTTGCACGATGCCCTGCATGCCCTCGGGCGACAGCAGCGCGAAGAGGATGATGATCGGCGCAAAGAAGAGCCACCAGTTCTCGGTGAATGCGCTCAGCCGGTCTTCGAGTAGGATGAAGGTGATGGCGCCCCACAGTGGCCCGAGGAAGTGATGTACGCCACCGAGCGCCGCCATCAGCACGGCATCACCCGCGTGCTGCCAGTTCAGGTTGTTCGCATACACGCCTTGCAGCAACAGCGCCATTAGGCCGCCCGCCACGCCGATGGTGCCGCCGGCGATGATGAGCGCAATGAGCTTCACGAGGTAGGTGTCGAAGCCGAGGCTCGAGACACGTTGTTCGTTGTCGCGCAGCGCCTGCATCACGCGGCCGAACGGTGAATGTGCGAGTCGCCAGAGCCCCCACAACAAGCCAATCACGACCACGACCGTGAAGGCGTGAAACGCCCAGGCCGACGGGAACAGCGGCCGCGAGACGTTCTGCAGTCCGTTCTCGCCACCGGTGACGCTCGTCCACTTGTAGGCGACTTCGAACGCGATCTGCGAACACGCCAGCGTGAGCAAAGAGAAGTACAGCCCGCGCCGCCGCAGGATCACCGCACCGACGATGGCCGACAGCATCACCGAGAACACCGCCGCCAGCAACACCGCTTCGACTTCGTTGAAGCCGAGGAACATGCCGGCGCCGATCGCCACCGCATAACTCGCGCAGCCGAAGAAGAACGACGCGCCGAACGGCACGAGGCCGAGGTAGCCGATGAGGAAGTTCACGCCGCCGCCGTAGAGCGTGTAAATGGCGATCTGCGTGATGCGGTTGATGGGCATGCCCATCAGGTGCGCGATGCCCGAGAGCGCGAACAGGACCACCGCGATCCATGCGATGGGGTGATCCCACACCCGCGATGGATTGACCGTTGGCGCGTTCATTCGAAACGCTCCCATCGCTCGCCGAAGAGTCCGCGCGGCCGCAGCAGCATCACGATGAACATGAAGACATACATCGACGCGGCTGCCGCATCGGGTTTGAACTGGATGGTGAGCGACATCACGATGCCGACCGCGAGACCGGCGACGACGGCGCCCGCGAACGAGCCGAGCCCGCCGATCGCGACGATGACAAAGGCCGGCATGATCGCGTTGGCCGCCATCGAGGGCGAGACTGCCCAGAGCGGCGCGGCGAGCACGCCGGCGATAGCCGCCAGCGCGCAGCCGAGCCCGAACACCGCCGTCATCACACGCGGCAGGTTGATGCCGAGCAACTCGACCATCTCTGGGTCGCGGCTGCCGGCCCGCAGGATGCGGCCGTAGGGGGTGTAGCTCAGGAACCACCAGAGTGCCAGCAAGGTCGCAGAGGTGGCGACGAGCACGCCGACGCGATACTTCGTCATCAGCAACGGCCCGATCTCGACCACACCCGCCAGGAATGGCGGCGCGTTGAACGGCTTCCCGTCGGCGCCCCAGATGAAGCGGATCAGGGCTTCGATGAGCAGCGCCAGCGCGAAGGTCACGATGAGGCTCAACAGCGGCTCCTTGCCGTAGAGCCTGCGGATGAGCAGCACCTCGACCACCATGCCCATCACCCCGACGATGAAGGGCGCGAACACCACCGCGGGCCAGCCGAACATCTGGAACAGCTGATAGGCGACGTAGGCCCCGAGCGCGAAGAACGCGCCATGCGCGAAGTTGATGACGCCGAGCAAGCCGAACGTGATCGAGAGGCCCACGGCGATCAGCACGTAGAGGAAGCCAAGCACCAGGCCGTTGGCGGTTTGCGAAACGAGGGTATCGAGCACGGAAAGCGTGGACGGGTCTGTGTGCGCCGGTTCAGAGAGCGGGCATGACGCAGCCGATCTCTTCCTTGCTGCCGAACGCTTTCGCGGTGTCTGCTTCAGTGGCGGAGGTCGGCTTGAGCACGTCGAAGAAATCCCACTTGTCGACGGTCTGCTTCTCCACGCCGACGATGACCGCGGGCTTGACCAACTGGTGATCCCACTCGCAATAGGCGTACGGGAAGTCGCCCTCGGTGTTCTTCCACTTCTCGAGCGCGCCGACGACCGCCTTCGAGTCGGTCGACTTCGCGGCCGTGATGGCCTCGAGCAGCGAACGCATGGCGATCCATGCGGACCAGCTCTTGTCCGAAGGCGGACGGCCGTACTTCTTCTCGAACTCGGCAACCATCTTCTTTTCGGCCGCCGTGTTCGTCGGGTTGTTGTGGTACCAGGGCTTCACGAAAATGCCGCTCGATGCCTGCGGGCCGACGTTCCAGAAGTCGGTGTCGGTGATCGCGATCGAGACATAGGGAATCTTGTCCTTCATCCCCATCTCGTTCCATTGCTTCAGGAAGCTCAAGAAGTCACCGCCGATCAAGCCTCCGATCACGACATCGGGTTTGGCTTGCCGGATCTTCAAAATGTAGGAGCTGTAGTCGGCGGTGTTGAGCGGCACTTCATCGACGCCGACCTCGGTCGCACCGAACTCCTTGAGCATCCCCCGTGCCGAGCGCAAAACGTCCTGTCCGTAGGCGTAGGAAGGCGTGATGAAGTAGACCTTCTTGCCCAGCTGCGCCACATAAGGCATCGCACCGCGCAACTGCACCGGCACCGTTGCCTGCGTCCGGAAGGTGTATCTGCTGCAACTCTTGCCCGTAATCTCGCTCGCCGCAGCGCCGGGCAGGAGGAGCGGAATCTTTTCGCGAGTGGCCACCGTCATCATCGCCAACGCCGAGGAGCTGTAGTTGCCGCCGAGCACAGCCACGACCTTGTTCTGTCGATGAGCTTCCGCATGTTCTGCTGCGCGACCTGCGGGTTCGGCTCGTCGAGCCAGATCAGCTCGATCGGGCGGCCCAGCACCTTGCGGCCGGCCTGCTCGACCGCCAGTTCGCTGCCGCGCTGCAGGAACTCGCCGATCGACGCGCCCGGCCCCTGCTTCGGGAAGACCAGCCCGATGCGGACGGGGCCGGTTTCCTGCGCGCGCGCCGCTGGCGACTGCGAATGCAAGCAGGGCGCCGGTGAAGGCAGCGGCCCAGGGGTCTTTAGGTTCGACAAGCTCATGACATTTCCATCCTTGGTCGATGGGTGGGCCATGTCAGAGCGCCGGCATCGGGCAACCGATCTCTTCCTTGCTGCCGAACGCTTTCACGGTGTCGGCTTCGGAGCCGGACGTGAGCTTCAACACATCGAAG
>JAYTYH010000539.1:0-11002 GCA_043742485.1 Rhizobacter sp. | reverse complement strand
TCACCGCCGCGAAGTCGACGAGGCCGACCCGGCGCGCCTTCCGGCCGTGCAGCTGCGCCTGCAGCACGCGCACGAGGTTGGCGTCGGTCATCGGCGTCAAGGGGTGGTGGCGCATGCCGCTGTCGGAGAGCAGCACGTCGCCGACGAACAGGTGGCCCTTGAAGACCGTGCGGCCGTTGTCGGGGAACGCCGGCGTGGCGATCGTGAAGGCGCAGTCGAGCTCGGCCATCAAGGCTTCGAGCACCGGGCCGATGTTGCCCGCGGGCGTCGAGTCGAAAGTCGAACAGATCTTGAAGTAGATCTGGCTCGCACCCTGCGCCTTCAGGAAGCGGCAGGCGGCGAGCGATTGCGCGACGGCGTCTTCGGGCGGCGCCGTCCGTGACTTGAGCGCGACGACGACGGCATCGACCTCGAGCGCTTCGGCGCTCTCCGGGACGCCGATCGTCTGCACCACGCGTATGCCGGCGCGTACGAGGTTGTTGGCGAGGTCGGTGGCGCCGGTGAAGTCGTCGGCGATGCAGCCGAGCCTCATGCAGCCCCCACGCTTGCGGCCGGCGCCGCCGCGCTGCCCCCCGAGGGGGCGCTCGCCCCTTCGGGCGGCCCGGCGGGGTTCGTCGTCATGGCTTCGAAGGCAAGGTGATTCCCGGAAATATCTTGATCACGGCCGAGTCGTCTTCCTTCGCGAAGCCGGCGGTCGAGGCCTGCATGAACATCTGGTGCGCGGTGCTCGCCAACGGCAACGGAAACTTGCTGGCGCGTGCGGTGTCGAGCACGAGGCCGAGGTCTTTCACGAAGATGTCGACGGCCGAAAGCGGCGTGTAGTCGGCCGCCAGCACGTGGGCCATGCGGTTCTCGAACATCCAGCTGTTGCCGGCGCTGTGCGTGATCACCTCGTACAGCGCGTTGGCGTCGACGCCTTCGCGCAGGCCGAGCGCCATCGCCTCGGCGGCCGCGGCGATGTGCACGCCGGCGAGCAGCTGGTTGATGATCTTGACCTTGCTGCCGTTGCCGGCGGTATCGCCGAGCCGATAGACCTTGCCGGCCATCGCGTTCAGGAACGGCTCTGCGGCGGCCCAGGCGGCTGGCTTGGCGGCGGCCATCACCGTCATCTGCGCCGAGGCAGCCTTGGCGGCGCCGCCCGAGATCGGTGCGTCGACGTAGTGCAGGCCCATCGCTTCGAGCCGCGTCTCGAAGGCGATCGAGACGTTGGGATCGACGGTCGAGCACATCACGAAGGTGGCGCCGGGCCCCATTGCGGCGGCTGCACCGCCGGCACCGAACAGCACCGCTTCGGTCTGTACGACGTTGACGACGACCGAGATCACGACCGCGCAGGTGGCGGCCAGCTGCGCGACCGACGCACAGGCGACGCCGCCGTCTTTCGCGAATGCAGCCGCGACGCCTTCGCGCACGTCGCACACGTGCACGTCGCAGCCGGCCCGCCGCAACGAGCCGGCCATGCCGGCGCCCATGGCACCGAGGCCGATCAAGCCGACGCGCCGGCCGGCGAGCGATGCGTCAGCCATGGGCGCGTGCGCGGTTAGCGTCAACGGCCGCCAGTCGTTGCGCGATCTCGCTGTGGAACCAGCCGACGCCCTGCTCGGCGCGGCCGGCCCGCAACGCATGGTTGGCGCCGCTGGCGAAGCCTTTCTGGATGCCGATGGCGCAGGCGATGTCTTCCTTCTGGAACACGCCCTCCTCGATGAGGCGGAAGGTCTTCTCCCAATGCGGCGCCCAGTCGGGGGTGGCGCGGTCGGCGGGGATCAGCATGCGGTGGCTCCAGCGAAGCGTTTCAGGCCCGGTCGGGTAAAGCGTGATGAGGCTCAGGTAATCGGGGTGGAAGATGGTGATGGTGTTCGGGAACAGCACCTGGCTCGGCGTCACGAGTTCGCAGAGCGCGGCCATGTCCGCGGGCACCGGCGCGCCGGCTTGCCTGGCCCAGGCTTCGGCGGCACGCCGCGCCACCAGCGACTGCACGTGTGGGCCAAAGCGGTCGGTGCCGGTGATGCCGTCGGCGAAGAACGGATAGATCGTGTCCTTGTGGAGCACGCGGATGTGATACGCCTCGAGGAAGGCATCGACGATGAGCTTCCAGTTCGCCGGGACCTCGGCGCGCACGGTGCGAAAGAGGCGCAGGCCGGCGACGCCGAAAAACGCCATCTCGGCATCGAGGGCCCCGAGATGGGCGGCGACGTCGATCGTGGCGCCCGGCGTCGGCACGACCCAGAGCAGGCCGTGGCGTTCCTCGGCCGGCAGGGCGACGAGATCGTCGTCGCCGGCGCTGCAGGCATCGAACGCTTCGGCATGCAGGCGATGTCGCAGCTGGCCTTGAAGCCGGTACGTCCAGCCGTGATACGGGCAGACGATGCTCGCCTTCGGCTGCGACGCGTCGCTGGTCTCGACCAGCCGCATGCCGCGGTGCCGGCAGACGTTGAGGAAGGCGCGAAAGCAGCCGTCGGTGTCGCGCGTGAGCAGCATCGGCAGGCCGTAGTCGTCGTTCGCGAGCACGTGGCCTGGCGGCAGCTCGCCGGCATGGCCCACGACGAGCGGCAGCGGCCGGAACAGCGCCGCGATCTCCGCGTCACGCACCTTCGGGTCGAAATAGCTCGCGACCGGGATGCGGGCCACTTCCGCGTCGCCGCCTTGCCAGTCGAGGCGCCCGCTCGTCATCTGGACGCGGATGCGTTCGAGCTGCGAGGCGACGTGGGGCGGCAGGGCCATTCGGGTGAGCCGGGGCTCAAAAGTTGCAAAGAAATTATGCGCGCCGACGCAGACAATCCGGGTCCATGAACACCCCACGTTTCGCCGGCAAGGTCGCGCTCGTCACTGGCGGCAACAGCGGCATCGGGCTGGCGGTGGCGAAGGCACTCGCGAGCGAGGGCGCCCGCGTCGTCGTCGCCGGCCGCAACGCCGAAACGGTCGCCGCAGCGGCTTCTCAGCTCGGCCCGTCGGCGCTCGGCGTCGTCGCCGACACGAGCCGGCTGGCCGACATCGATCGCCTCGTCGAGACCACGCGTGCCTTCGCCGGTGGCCGGCTCGACATCGTCTTCGCCAACGCCGGCATCGCCACCTTCGGGCCGCTCGCTTCGACCAGCGAGGCGCAGTTCGACGAGCTCATGGCCGTCAACGTCAAGGGTGTGTACTTCACGGTGCAAAAGGCGCTGGCGCTGATGGGCGCGGGCGGAGTGGTCGTGCTCAACGCCTCGGTCGCTGCAGCCAAGGGCAACCCGGCCGGCTCGCTTTACGGCGCCAGCAAGGCCGCGGTGCGCTCGCTCGGCCGCACCTTCGCGGCCGAGTTGGTCGAGCGCGGCATCCGCGTCAACGTCGTCAGCCCGGGCCCGATCGAGACGCCGATCTTCGGCCGCAGCGGCATGAGCGACCAGGCCCAGGCCGAGCTCAAGACGGCGTGGTCGGCACGCAACCCGATGAAGCGATTCGGCAGTGCCGATGAGGTCGCCTCAGCGGTGCTCTTCCTGGCCTCCGACGCGGCCTCGTACATCACCGGTGTCGACCTCCTCGTCGACGGCGGCCTCGGCAGCTTCTGAGCGCGCTGCCAGCAGGAGCTGGGCGACCACCGAGGCCGCGATCACCTCCGGTTCCTTTCCGGCGACGCCGGCGATGCCGATCGGGCAGGCGATGCGATCGATCAGGGCCGGCGGATGGCCGCGCTCGGCCAGACGGCGCGCGAACTGCGCCCGCTTGGTCTTCGAGCCGATGAGGCCGCAGAACGCGAAGTCGCCGCGCTTCAGGACCGCGTCGACGATCCGCAGGTCGAGCGCGTGCTCGTGGGTGAGAACGAGGTAGAAGGCGCCAGGCCGGGCGTGACGCACCTCGGCCTCGACGGTGTCGATGGCAACGCGGCGGATGTGCGCCGGCCACGGCGAGCCGAGCGTGGTCGCCGCCGGGAACTCCTCGTCGCGCTGGTCGAACCAGTCGACCTCGCAGTTGAGCGTCGCGAGCAAGGTGGCGATGGCGCGGCCGACGTGGCCGGCGCCGTGCAGCTGCAGGTGGAAGAGCGGTGCGGTGACCGGCCAGTGCGTGGTCGCATCGGCATCGAGCGGCGCGAAGGCCAGCGTGACGGCACCGCCGCAGCATTGACCCAGCGATGGACCGAGGGCGTAGTGCCGCTCGTGCCGAGAGGCATCGCGGTGCGTGAGCATGGTTCGAGCGAACGAGATCGCCTTCAGCTCGAGGTGGCCGCCGCCGATCGTGCCGCGGGTGGCTTCGGCCGAGACGAGCATCCGGGTGCCGGCGTCGCGCGGCGCCGAGCCGCGGGTGGCAACGACCTCGACGACGATGGCCGGTCCGCCCGGCGACTTCATCGCATCACCGCTGTCACCGCTGTCACCGCCGTCACTGCCGTCACCGCGCGCAGGATCGCCTCGCTCGTCGCCGGCGCCGAGAGCGGCGGGTCGACGCGGTGGCCGCCGGCCGCGGAGACCGCGTCGCGGATCGCGAAGAAGACCGAGAACGGCAGCAACAGCGGCGGCTCGCCCGTCGCCTTGCTGCGGTGGATGGTGTCGGCGCGGTTGTCGCCGGCGGGCGCGCCGCTCTTCCAGAGTCGCACGTCGAAGATCGCCGGCGTGTCGTTGGCGGTGGGGATCTTGTAGGTGCTCGGTGCGTGCGTGTGCAGGAAGCCGGCCCTGGGCGAGCCGTCGTTCGGGTGCCAGACGAGCTCTTCCATCGTCAGCCAGCCCATGCCCTGGATGAAGCCACCCTCGACCTGGCCGATGTCGATGGCCGGGTTCAGCGAGCGGCCGGCGTCGTGCAGAACGTGCGCCGCGAGCAGCTTCCATTCACCCGTCAGCGTGTCGACGACGACCTCGCTCACGGCGGCACCGTAGGCGAAGTAGAAGAACGGGTTGCCTCGCATCGTGTCCTTGTTCCACGACAGGCCGGGCGTGGCGTAGAAGCCGTCGGACCAGAGCTGGACGCGGGCCATGTAGGCCTCGACGACGAGCTCGCGAAACGTCGTCGTCTTCAGGGCGCCGATGCGCACCGAGCCGTCGGCGAAGCGCACGTCGTTCGCCACGACGCCGTAGCGCTCGACCGCGAACGCGACGAGGCGCTCCCGGATCTGCCGCGCCGCGTCCTGTGCCGCCTTGCCGTTGAGGTCGCTCCCGGTCGAGGCCGCCGTCGCCGAGGTGTTGGCGACCTTGTGCGTGTCGGTGGCGGTGACGCGCACCGATGCCAGCGGCACGCCGAGCTCATGGGCCACGACCTGTGCGACCTTGGTGTGCAGGCCCTGGCCCATCTCGGTGCCGCCGTGGTTGACGAGGACCGAGCCGTCGCCGTACACGTGGACCAGGGCGCCGGCCTGGTTGAGGTGGACGAGGTTGAAGGAGATGCCGAACTTCACCGGCGTCAGCGCCAGGCCGCGCTTGAGCACCTCGCTGCCCGCGTTGAACGCGGCGATCTCTTCGCGCCGGGCGCGGTAGCGGCTGGTCGCCTCGAGCTCGGCGACGAGCTCGCGGATGATGTTGTCGGTGACCGGCTGGCCGTACGGCGTGCTGTCGACGACGCCGACCGAGCCGCCGTAGAAGTTGAGACGGCGCACGTCGAGCGCGTCCTTGCCGAGCCTTCGCGCGATGCTGTCGACGATGTTCTCGATCGCGATCGCACCTTGCGGGCCGCCGAAGCCGCGAAAGGCGGTGTTGCTCTGCGTGTTGGTCCGGCCCGAGTAGCCGTGGATGCTCACGTGCGGCAACGCGTAGGCGTTGTCGAAGTGGCAGATCGCGCGCGTCATCACCGGGCCGGAGAGATCGGCGGAGAAGCCGGCGCGCGAGACCATCGTCAGCTCGGCGCCGAGGATGCGGCCGTCGTCGTCGAAGCCGACCTCGTACGCGTAGTGGAAGCAGTGACGCCGGCCGGTGACCATGAAGTCGTCGTCGCGGTCCAGGCGCAGCTTGACCGGCCGCATCAGCCTGCTTGCGGCGACGGCCGCGACGCACGCGAACAGCGCCGATTGCGACTCCTTGCCGCCGAAGCCGCCGCCCATGCGCCGGCACTCGACCTGCACATGGTGCGACTGCAGGCCGAGGCACTTGGCGACGAGGTGCTGCATTTCGCTCGGGTGCTGCGTCGAGCAGTGCACGAACATGCCGCTGTTCTCGCGCGGGATCGCGTACGAGATCTGGCCTTCGAGATAGAACTGTTCCTGGCCGCCGACGTCGAGGGTGCTCTCGAGGCGGTGCGGCGCAGCGTCGATGGCGGCGCGGGCATCGCCTTGCACGAGGTGCATCGGCGGCAGCACGTAGCTCTGCGCGGCGTGCGCCTCGACGGGCGTGAGCAGGGCCGGCAGCGGCGCGATGCGGATCGCGCTGCGCGCCTTCGCGGCGGCGCGGCGGGCGGCGTCGCGCGTGGTCGCGATCACCGCGAAGACGGGCTGGCCGGCGTAGTGCACGAAGCCTTCGGCGAGGATCGGATCGTCGTGGATCACCGGTCCGCAATCGTTCGGGCCGGGGATGTCGGCCGCGGTCAGCACGGCGACGACACCGGGCATCGCGCGGACGAGGTCGAGGTCGAGGTCGACGATGCGGCCGTGCGCGATCGGCGAGAGGCCGAGCGCGGCGTGCAGCGTGCCGGCGAGCTCCGGCAGGTCGTCGATGTACGGCGCCGTGCCGGCGACGTGAAGGTGCGCCGACTCGTGCGGTACGCGGGCGCCGACGCTCATGCAGAGCCTCGTCGCATCGACTCGAAGACGCTGACTTCGACCGAGCCGAGTGGCCGCTCGGCCCGCGTTTCCAGCCAGAAGCGGCGCAGCAGGTTCTGCGCGACCTGCAGGCGATAGCCGGCGCTGGCGCGCATGTCGTCGAGCGGCGTGAAGTCGGTGCCGAGTGCGGCTTGTGCAGCGGCGAGGCCGGCTTCGTTCCACGGCCGGCCGAGCAGGGCAGCTTCGGCTTGCGTGGCCCGCGCCACCGTGGCCGCCATGCCGCCGAAGGCGAGCCGTACCGAGCGCACGAGGCCACCGTCGAGCGCGATGGCGAGGCCGGCGCATACCGCGGAGATGTCGCAGTCGAAACGCTTCGAGATCTTGTAGGCGCGCACGGTCGCTGCGCTTTCGAGCGGCACCTCGATGGCCTGCACGAACTCGCCGGGCTCCAGTCGGTTGGTCATGTAGCCGGTGTAGAAATCGGCGAGCCGCAGACGACGTACGGCGTCGCCTCGCCGCAGCACGACGCTGGCATCGAGCGCCATCAGCACCGGCGCCGAGTCGCCGATCGGCGAGCCGTTGGCGACGTTGCCGCCCATCGTGCCGGCATGGCGCAGCGGCACGCCGGCGAAGCGCAGCCACACGTCGGTGAGCGCGGGCCAGCGCGCCACCAGGGCGCGCCATGCGTCTTCGAGCGATGCGGCGGCGCCGATCGAGAGCACGTCACCCTCACGCTCGACGCGGCGGAGCGCGTCGACGTCGCCGATGAAGAGCAGCTCGGGCAGCGGCTTGAACAGCTTGTTGACCCAGAGGCCGACGTCGGTGCTGCCGGCGACGATGCGTGCATCGGGGCGCGCCAGTCGCTCGGCGGCAAAGGCAGCGAGCGTCTTCGGTGCCACGAACGCGGCGCCGCCGGCGGCGTAGCGGAAGGTCTCGTCGCCGCGCAGGGCTTCGAGCGCAGCGCGCGCCGGCGCCGTGTCGAGCGCCGCAACGGGCGCGTCGAACATGCGCTCGCCGGCGTCGAGGATTGGCCGGTAGCCGGTGCAGCGGCAGAGGTTGCCCGAGAGCTCGTCGGCGAGCTGCTGGCGGGTCGGTCGTGTGCCTCGCGCCGCGTGATGCTGGTAGGTCGCCCAGAGCGACATCACGAAGCCCGGCGTGCAGAAGCCGCACTGCGAGCCGTCGCAGTCGACCATCGCCTGCTGGACGGGATGCAGTTGTGCCCCTCCGCTTGCGGCTTGCGCCGCGGCGCTGCCCTCCGAGGGGGCTGAGCCCGCCTCGGAGCGACCTGGCGGTGGGCTCACCTCACCGCGCTGCAGGTCTTCGACCGTGAACAGCGCCCTGCCGTCGAGCGCGGGCAGAAACTGGATGCAGGCGTTGGCGGTCGTCAGCCGCAGGCCGCCGACGAGCTCGGGCGAGGACGCGTGGGCCAACCCGGGCAGCTCACCGACGACCACCGTGCAGGCGCCGCAGTCGCCCTCGTTGCAACCTTCCTTGGTGCCGGTGCAACGGGCGTCTTCGCGCAGCCAGTCGAGCACCGTGCGGGTCGGCGCGGCACCGTCGATCTCGACGACGGCGCCGCGGTGGAAGAAGCGGATCGGGCGACTGGCCATAGTGTGCAGATGGTATACAGCGAGCGCCATGCCACTGACGAATCCGCTGCCCGACCCGGCTCCTCACGAGGGCGTCGGGCGCTGCGCCATTCGCGGCGACCTGCTCGACTTCGTCGCCGCACCGGCCTGGGGCGACGCCGACTCCAGCGCGGTGCGCTTTCGCCCGGACCACTGGCTGCTGATCGACGGCGGCCGCATCGTCGGTGCGCAGGCGGAGGCGCCCGGCGAAGGCTGGCTCCGCCACGACCATGCCGGGCGGCTCGTGCTCCCCGGCTTCATCGACATGCACGTGCACAGTCCGCAGCTCGACGTCATCGGCAGCTACGGCAGCGAGCTGCTCGACTGGCTCACGACCTATACCTTCCCGGCCGAAGCCCGCCACGGCGACGCCGACCATGCCCATGCCGTCGCGCCGATGTTCCTCGACGCCCTGATCGCGCACGGCAGCACCGCCGCGGTCGTCTACCCGACCGTGCACAAGGCCTCGGTCGACGCGCTCTTCGGCGCCGCCGAGGCGCGCGGCATGCGCCTCGTCGCCGGCAAGGTGCTGATGGACCGCAACGCCCCGGCCGACGTCCTCGACGACGTGGCCAGCGCCGAGCGCGACATGGAGGCGCTGATCGCCCGGTGGCACGGCCGCGCCCGGCTCGCCTATGCCGTCACGGTGCGCTTCGCGCCGACCAGCACGCCGGCGCAGCTGGCGCTGGCGGGGGCGCTGTGCCGCGCCGACCCGAGCCTCTACATGCAGACCCACCTGGCGGAAAGCCGCGCCGAGGTGACGTGGGTGCACGAGTTGTTCCCGGCGGCGCGCAGCTACCTCGACGTCTACGCCGAGGCCGGGCTGTTGCACCCCAGGAGCATCTTCGCGCACGGCATCTGGCTCGACGACGCCGACCGCGCGGCCATCGCCGCGGCCGGCGCCCAGATCGCGCACTCGCCGTCGTCGAACCTCTTTCTCGGCAGCGGCCTGTTCGACTGGCGCGCCGCCGAGGCCACCGGCGTGCACGTGAGCCTGGCCAGCGACGTCGGCGGTGGCACCAGTCTTTCGATGCTGCGCAACATGGCCGACGCCTACAAGATCCAGGCCCTGAACGGCGAGCGCCTGACGGCCTGGAAGGCGCTGCACGCGGCGACACGCGGTGCCGCCGAGGCGCTCGGCCTCGGCGCCGAGATCGGCACGCTCGATGCCGGCTGTGCCGCCGACGTCTGCGTGTGGGACGCGGCCGTCGGCGCCGTCGCGACGCGACGCGCCGAAGTGGCCCGTTCGTTGCACGAGCGCGTCTTCGCCTGGATGACGCTCGGCGACGAGCGCAACCTCGTGCAGGCGTTCGTGGCCGGCCGGTCGCGCTTCCGGCGCGACGGGTAAGGCGGCCCTCGCGGCGGCGTGTCACTCGACTGTCAGCGTCGCCTTCATGTTCGAGTGCAGCGAGCACACGTAGCCGAAGGTGCCGGTGCGCCGGGCCACGAAGCGCCACAATGCGCCGGCCGGGATCGAGCCCGAGTCGATGGCGCCGGCGGCGGTGACGGTGTGCGGAAACGGATCGTCGTTCAGCCACACGACGGTGTCGCCGCGGTGGACCGTCAGCGACTCCGGCACGTATTTGAGCGCTGCGATCGTCACCCGGTGCGTGCGCGCGCCATCGGCGGCGGCCGACGTGTCGAGCCAGGGCAGGGCCGCCACGGCGCAGGCCGCCAAGACGAAGGCGAGCCAGCCGCGGCGCGCCATCTCAGCTCTTCCTGGCGAGCGAGGTCTGCAGACCCTTGGCATGGTCGAGGTGGGCCACGTAGGCCGGCCGCACCGCAACCAGCAGCGCCTTCAGTTCGGCGTTCTGGGCGCTCGGGATGAGCACTTTGTCGATGGCGTCTATCACCTGTTGGTGATAGGCGACCTCGTGCACCACGTAGGCATTGTCGAAGGCGGCGCCGCTCAGCTTCTCGAGGTTCCTGACGTTGTCGGCGCCGCCGGCCTTCAGGCTCTGCGCGGTGGCGTTGTCCTCGGGCGTGACCTTGAGCTTGGTGACCAGGGCGACGGCCTGCTTGTTGACGCCGGAATGGTCGGTGACCATCTGCTTCGCGAATGCCTTGACGTCGGCGTGGGCCGCCTTCTTTTCGGCCAGCCGGCCGGCATCGATGTCGACCTGGTTGGCGGTGACGACGATGGCCGCGATCTGGGCATCGTTCGGTGACTGGGCCTGGGCGGCGCCAGCGGCCAGCAGCAGGATCGTGGCGGTGACGGAGACGAGCTTGTTCATGATCGGCCTTTTCGGGTTTCGCGGATTGCGCGATGGATTGGATGCGGCGGCGGGGCGGCCTGTTCCCGCGCCGCCGCCGCCGCCGCCGCGCCGATGACGCGTCAGCGCGGTTCGCCGTCGACTTCGCCGTCGAGCCTGGCCAGGCGTTCGAGGACGCCGGCGACGACGCGGTCGCAGCGCGTGCCGGCAAAGCCGAAGACATCGTTCGTCGCCATGTCGACCTCGACGGCGAGCGAGGCCCGCAGCAGGGCGCGGGCGCGGAACACCCGCGTGCGCACCGTGGCGGCCGGCACCGCCAGGCACTCGGCGACCTCCTCGATCGTCATCTCCTCGACCTCGCGGAGGATGAACGCGGTGCGAAAGACGAGCGGCAATTCGTCGATCTTGCGTTCGAGCAGGCGCCTCAGCTCGTTGCGCATGGCGCCGGTTTCGGGCGATTCGGCCTGCTCGCCGGCGGCGTCGTGAGCGGCCTCTTCGAGTGGCGCCGC
>JAYTYH010000538.1:0-10724 GCA_043742485.1 Rhizobacter sp. | reverse complement strand
GCCCGCCTCGCCGCTGCCGTGCATGCGGCGGTGCAGCGCTGGGGCGAGGGCGGCGCGATCGGTCTGTTCACCAAGGTGGCGGCGGCGCGCTCGGCCTCGGTGACGGCGATCGAAGTCGGCGCCGGCATCGATCCGGAGGCGCTGCGCACGGTCGCCCGCGAGCGCTTCCAGGTTGCCGTCGCCGGTGGCCTCGGGCCGCTGCACGGCCGCGTCTTCCGCATCGGCCATCTCGGCGACATGAACGAGGCCATGATCCTCGGCTGCCTGGCCGGGGTCGAGGCGGCGATGCAGGTGCAGGGCATCACCTTCGGCCGCCACGGCGTCGAGGCCGCGATCCGGTCGCTGGTCGGATCGTGCTGACCGTGGCCCGCGCCCGAGCAATGCCGCCGCGGCCACGACGCGAAGCCGCGCCGCACCGATGAGCCTGCAACCGACAGCTGCCGAACCGGCAGAGCTGCTCGCGCTCGGCCTCTTCGCGGTCGCCCTCTGCCACACCTTCGCCGCCAGCCAGTTCGAGCGCCTCTCGCACCGCTTCCCCCGGCACGCCGGGCTGTTCCATCTGCTGGGCGAAGTCGAGGTCGTGTTCGGCTTCTGGGCGATCGTGCTGATCGCGGCGATG
Organism: Rhizobacter sp.; assembly: GCA_043742485.1. Classification (GTDB taxonomy): domain Bacteria; phylum Pseudomonadota; class Gammaproteobacteria; order Burkholderiales; family Burkholderiaceae_C; genus Schlegelella_A. The sequence goes on along the minus strand of JAYTYH010000538.1, from coordinate 10,105 downwards.
GCGGTGCTGGCGGGCGGAAGCGGGGCGCTGAGCTATGCCGAATCGCGCGACTACACCGAGCCGCTTTTCGTCTTCGTCGTGATGGTCGTCGCGGCCTCGCGACCGGTCCTGCGCACGGTGACGCGGCTGATCGACGCTGCTGCCCACGGCCTGCCGGTGCCGACGCCGATGGCCCGGGCCTGGCTGGGCCTGGCCGCGGTGCCGCTGCTGGGCTCGCTGATCACGGAACCCGCGGCAATGACCATCGCGGCCCTGATGCTGGCGCCGCAGATCTTTCGCCGTTCGATGCCGGAGCCGGCCAAGTATTTCGCTCTCGGCGTGCTGTTCGTCAACGTTTCCATCGGCGGCACGCTGACGTCGTACGCGGCGCCACCGGTGCTGATGGTCGCCGCGACATGGCAGTGGGACAGCGCCTTCATGTTGTCGAACTTCGGCTGGAAGGCGGTGATCGCCGTCGTCGTCAACGCGAGCCTCGCGATCTTCGTGCTGCGAAAGCAGCTGTCGGCGGGCAATGCGTCGATCGAGGAGGAGGCCGCCGAAGCGCCGGTTCCGGTGCTGGTGGTGCTGGTCCACGTCGCGCTTCTCGCCGGCGTGATCGCTTTCGCCCACCACCCGGTCGTGTTCCTGGGCCTGTTCCTGATGTTCCTCGGATTCACGCAGGCCTACGAGCGATACCAGAACCCGCTCATCCTCAAGGAGGCACTGCTGGTGGGTTTCTTTCTGGCCGGCCTCGTCGTGCTCGGCGGCATGCAGGCGTGGTGGCTGCAGCCGATCGTCTCCGGCCTGCAGCCGCTGGCGCTGTTCTTCGGCGCCCTCGGTCTGACGGCGCTCACCGACAACGCGGCGCTCACCTACCTCGGATCGTTGATCCCGGATCTTCCGGAAGCCGCGCGCTACATGCTCGTCGCCGGGGCGGTGGCCGGCGGCGGCCTGACGGTGATCGCGAACGCGCCGAATCCGGCCGGCGTGGCGCTGCTGAGGCGGGGCTTCGCGGACGAATCCATCGGCGCCGGCTCGCTCCTTCTCGGCGCGCTCGCCCCGACGTGCGTGGCGGCGGCGGCCTTCCTGCTGCTCTGACCCTCCGCGCGCGGCCCGGCAGGCTAGCGTGCTGCCAGGGCCGCCGCGAGCTGCGGCGCCAGGCGCGCCTTCAGCGCCGCGCGGGTGCGGATCTCGTCGGCACCACGCCGCACTTCGACGAGCGCGCCCTCGGGCAGTTTTTCGCGCGCGAAGGCTTCGAGTTCGTCGGCCGTCGTCGCATCGGCGGCGCCGTCGACCATCTGGGCGAAGCGGCGGCCGCCTTCGTACTGCTTCATGTCGGCGAGCAACGCGTCGGCGTGGTCGCGTGCGTAACTCCACGCGATGTCGAGGTGATCGTTGTGGGCGACATCGGCGACCATGCCGATGCGGATGATCTGCGGCACTTCGCGCGCGGTCGCGAGCTGCAGCGCGCGCCCGGCCAGCGCCGGGTCCTGCGCTTCGGCGAGGGCGCGGTAGTAGCGGAACTTCTCTTCGCTGACGAGGGAGCGCTCGGCCGCCGATTTCATCTGCTCCCAGGTCGCCGCGTCGGCGTGTCGGCCGGCGATCCGCGTGACCGGCCCGACGAGCGCGGCCGGCAGGCTCGCGGGCTCGCTCGCGAAGCGCGCGAACCGGGCCCGACCTTCGGCGATGGCGGCCTCGTCGTCGTAGTCGGCCAGCGCCGAGGCGAGGGCGCCGCGCAGCGCCCGGTCCTCGACCGGCTCGCCCGAGCGCTCGTCCCAGCCGAGCTCGGCGAAGCGTGGCCGGATCAGTGCCGCGGCGAAGCGATGCAGGGCCGCACGCGCGGGCTCGCCTCGGAGCAGGCGGTCGAACAGGCGCAGGTCGCCGAGCAGCTGGGTCCAGACCGCCAGCCTCGACTCTGCGCCGATGCGCGAGAGCACCGCGAAGTAGCCGGCCAGCGGCATCTGGTCGGCCTGCACGAGCGCCGATGTGTCGGCCAGCAGCTTCAGCCGCGTCGCGTCGGGCAAGGCCGGCCAGTGGTCGACGAGCGCGACGAAAAGCGCCGGCGCGTAGCGGATGCGATAGAAGCCGGTGTTGTCGGCATCGACGACGAGCGCGCCGTCGCAGCCGGCCAGATCGAGCACGGCCGACCGGCCCTGCAGCAGCGTCGCGGAGCCGGCAACGACACCTGCGCCCACACCGATACTGAGCTGCAGCGGCACGGTCCAGGTGCGCTCGCCTGCGGGCACGGCGGCGTCGAGACGGAACGGCCGCTGCGCGACCTCGACGCGGCGGCGGCCGGCGTCGCAGCGCGCGTCGACGTCGATCACCGGGAAGCCGGGCTGCGTCGTCCAGTCGCCGGCGAGCCGCGCCACCGGCTGGCCCGAGGCGGCATCGAGCGCTGCCCAGAGATCGGCGCCGGTGGTGTTGCCGTAGCGGTGTCGGGCCATGTAGTGGCGGATGCCGTCGCGAAACGTCGCCTCGCCGAGCCACGACTCGACCATGCGCAGGAAGCCGGCGCCCTTCTCGTAGGTGATGTCGTCGAAGGCGTCTTCGGCCTCGCTCTCGGTGGCCACCGGCTGCCGGATCGGATGCGTGGTGGCGCGGGCGTCGAGCGCCATCGCCCGCTCGCGGCCTTCGTTCGACTGCAGCCAGACGTGCCACTGCGGATGGAAGCGGTCGCTCGCCTTCGAACTCATCCATTCGGCGAAGGCCTCGTTGAGCCAGAGGTCGTCCCACCAGGCCATGGTGACGAGATTGCCGAACCACTGGTGCGCGACCTCGTGGGCGACCAGGCCGTAGGCGTGCTGACGTTGGGCCTCCGAACCGGTGACCGGATCGACCAGCAGCCGCGACTCGTTGTAGACGATCGCGCCCCAGTTCTCCATGGCGCCGGCGTAGCCGCCGGGCATGGCGATGTGATCGAGCTTGGGCAACGGAAAGCGGATGCCGAAGTAGTCGTTGTAGTAGTGCAGCAGCTCTCGGCTCGAGGCCAGCGCATACCGCGCCGAGCCCTGCTTGCCGGCCTTGGTGACGATGCCGATGCGGGTGCCGTCGACCGCGCCCTCCGAGCGCTCTAGTTCGCCGGCGATGAACGCGAGCAGGTAGCTCGGCATCCTTGGCGTCGCCGCGAAGGCGGTGCGCCGGCGACCATCGGCCAGCACCGAGGTGCGCGCCACCGGCATGTTCGAGAACGCCGCGAAGTTGGCCGGCAGGTCGGCCACGAGGCGAAAGCGGGCCCGGTACGCTGGCTCGTCCCAGCACGGCAGAAACCGGCGCGCGTTGGTCGGATCCATGTCGGTCGACAGCATCGTGCGCTCACCGGCGGCGGCGGTGGCGTAGCGGTCGGCGTAGAGGCCTTGCGAGGTGCCGTTGATGGCGCCGCGCCAGGCCATCGCGAGCTGGTAGCGGCCGGGCGCGAGCGGTCGCGGCAGCGCGAAGACGAGCAGCAGCCTCTCCCTGTCGAGGCGCGGCGGCGCCAGCGCGGTGCGGTGCAGGCGCGGCCCGCTGATGGCCGCCGACGAGACCTCGAGCTCGAGCGCGTGGAGCACGATCTCGCGTGCCGTGCTCCGGACCTCGATGTCGACCGTCTGCGCGCCGGTGAACGTGCGCGCGGCGACGTCGGGCACGATCCGCACCGCGTATTCGATCGGCACCACGTTCTTCGGCAGGTTGCCGGGCGTGGTGGCGAAAGCGAACGGCGCATCGGCGTTCGCCAGAGGCGCCAGCAGGACCAGCACGACAATGAACACGAGGCGGAAAGGCAGACGCATTTCGCCATGATGCCCAACCTGCGGAGAAGCCAATGCCACGCTTTCGACGGCCCCTGATCGCCCTGGTCCTGGCCGCTTCGCCGCTCGCCATCGGCGCACAGACCGCGCCATCGCCGGTCCACGCCCAGCTGACCCGACTCGCCGAGGACTTCGTCGCCGGCAACGCGGCCGACGATCCGATCACCGGCTCGTCGCTCGGCCTGACCGCGTCGGATGGCCTGCTCGCGATTCCGGGCGAGGCCGCGCGCGCCGCCCGCATCGCCCGCCTGCGAGGCTGGAAGATCGAGCTCGAGGCCATCGCCCGCGAAGCCGGCGCCGGGGCGACGCTGAGCGAGGCCGGCGACGTCAGCCTGCTGCGGGCCGATTTCGATGCGCGGCTCAACGCGCTGACCGTGCGCGAGGAGGATCGCAAGGACTACGCCGGTCCCGGCCTGCGCCTCGTCCAGGCCATCTTCTCGCAGTTTCTGCACCTGCCCATCGTCGGCCGCGACGGTGCCGGCCCGGCCGATCTCGACCGCGCCTGGGACGACCTCGTCGCCCGCCTCGAGCTCGGCCCGGCCTATATCGCCGGCGGCCAGAGCCTGGTCACTCACCCGGGCCGGTTGCAGGGCACCGTCGCCAGCCGCCAGCTCGCCGGTACGCCCGACTTTCTCGGCGGCGCGCTGAGCGCTGCGGCCACGGTGCAGATGGCGGCTCGGCCGCGGCAGCTGCAGCGCTTCGCGGCCGGCCGCGACGCCGTCCTCGCCAAGCTCGCCGAGACCAAGGCCTGGGTCGACACCCACGCGCCGCAGTGGCCGGAGAACCACGCCATCGGCAAGGCTGCCTACGAGCAGATGCTGCGCGAGGAACAGTTGCTGCCGTTCGACTCCGCCGATCTGTTCCGCATGGCCCAGGACGAGCTCGCTCACGGCTGGGCCGAGGAGGCCTGGCTGCGGGCGCTCTCGGTGCAGCGCCGGCAGCCGTTCGGCCCGGCCAGCGGCGGCGGCATGGCGCCGGCCGGCCCGGCCCTCGTCGGCTACTACCGCGACCGCATCGCCGAGCTGACGGCATTCGTGAAGGCGCGCGACATCGTCACCGTGCCGGCCTGGCTGGGCGCGATGGAGATCGTCGAGACGCCGGCCTTCCTGCAGCCGGTGTCGCCCGGCGCGTCGATGAACTCGCCGCGGCTGTTCTCGAAGTCGGGCACCGGCTGGTACTTCATCACGCCGCCGAAGTCGCTCGACGAGGCCGCGAAACGGCTCGACATGAACGAGGACTTCGACCGCGACCGCATCTGGTCGACGGCCGCGCACGAAGCCATGCCTGGCCACTTCCTGCAGCTCTCGATCGCGCGCCGCCACCCCGACCTGGTGCGCCGCATCCAGGACGCCGCCGCCTTCGCCGAAGGCTGGGCCTTCTACGGCGAGGAGATGTTCGTGCGCCTCGGCCTCTACGGCGACGGCCTCGACGCCCGCCTCTTCACGGCACGCTGGGAGCGCGTGCGCGGCGCCCGCGCCACCGTCGATCCGAAGCTGGCCTCGGGCGAGTGGAGCGTCGCCCAGGCGGTCGACTTCTTCGAGGCGCAGTCGGGTTTCACGCGCGAGGCTTCGCAGGCGGCCGTCGACGGCATCGCCCTCGAGCCGGGCTACGTCATCGCCTACAGCGTCGGCCGGCAGCAGCTCGAGCTGCTGCTCGGCGACTACCTTCGCCGCAGCGGCGAGCGCGGTTCGTTGCGCGACTTCCACGACCGCCTGCTCTCGTACGGCTCGATCCCGTTCTCTGTGCTCGGCCCCGAGCTGCTGTCGGACCTCGACAAGCCGGCCAGCGCCGTCCGCGCCGCGGCCAATTACTGAGGCTGGATCGCCGGGCCGGCACCACTCGAATCTCCCGATGCCGGCCCCTGGGGCCGTCGACACAATCGACCCTCTTTCCCCGCAGGACGATCGATCATGGATAGACGCAAAGCCCTCCACGCCCTCTTCGGTTCCGCGGTGGTCGCTGCCGGCTCGCTCGGCAAGGCCCACGCTGCCGACGGCCAACCGTTCAAGATCGGCTTCATCCTGCCCATGACCGGGCAGTCGGCTTCCACCGGCAAGCAGATCGAGGCGGCGGTCAGGCTCTTCATGGCGCAGAACGGCAGCGCCGTCGCCGGCCGCAAGATCGAGCTCATCCTGAAAGACGATGCCGGCGTCGCCGACAGCACGCGCCGCATCGCCCAGGAGCTCGTGGTCAGCGACAAGGTCGACGTGCTGGCCGGCTTCGGCCTGACGCCGCTGGCGCTGGCGACGGCGCCGATCGCGACGCAGAGCAAGACGCCGATGGTCGTGACGGCGGCGGCCACGTCGATCATCACCGAGCAGTCGCCGTACATCGTGCGCACCAGCTTCACTTTGCCGCAGGTCACGGTGCCGATCGCCGACTGGGCCGCCAAGCACGGCATCAAGAAGGTTGTCACGTTCGTGGCTGACTACGGCCCCGGCCTCGACGCCGAGAAGTTTTTCAAGAGCCAGTTCAAGCTCAACGGCGGCGAGATCGCCGGCGAGATCCGCACACCGCTGAAGAGCCCCGACTTCGCGCCCTACCTGCAGAAGGTGACCGACCTCAAGCCCGACGCCGTGTTCTGTTTCCTGCCGTCCGGCCAGGGCGCCGCCTTCATGAAGCAGTTCGGCGAGCGCGGCCTCGACAAGTCGGGCATCCGGCTCATCGCCACCGGCGACGTCACCGACGACGACCAGCTCGCCGACATGGGCGACGTCGCGCTCGGCGTCGTCACCTCGCACCACTATTCGGCCGCCCATCCTTCGCCGGCCAACAAGAAGTTCGTCGCCGCTTTCGAGGCGGCGAACAAGTTCCGCCCCAACTTCATGGCTGTCGCCGGCTACGACGGCATGCGCCTGATCTACAACGCCCTCGCTGCCACCAAGGGCGCCGGTGGCGGCGACGCCTTGCTGGCGGCGATGAAGGGCCAGGTCTTCGAGAGCCCGCGCGGCCAGATCCTGATCGACGCGCAGACACGCGACATCGTCCAGGATGTCTACATCCGCAAGGTCGAACGTGTCGCCGCGATGGGCAACCAGCTCTACAACGTCGAGTTCGACGTTCAGCGGGCGGTCAAGGATCCGGCCAAGCTGAAGTAGGTTGCGGCGGCGGTAGGTCGCGGTCCATGTGACGCTTGCCACGGTGTCGGCTCCCGCGCCCGCCGCGGCTCTCAAGATGCAGCACGGAGTGCCGACATCGGAGAGTCGAATCTCGATGAACGGGCGAAGCGAAACGCATGGCTGCCAGACCGCCGACCAGCAAGCCGGGCGCCCCGCGCTGGATGACGTTCGTGCTCGGCCACCTGGGCCGGAAAGAGGCGCCGGCCGAGCCGCCGCTGCCGAGCGGCCTCGTCGCTCGCCAGCGCGCGCCGGCGAGCGACCGGCCGCCTTCGCTGGCGCAGCTGTGCGCCGAGCTGCAGGCGCGCCTGCTCGGCCACGAGGAAGACGCCGGTGCCATCGTCATGCGCCATCTCGTGCTCGTCCACGATGCCCTCGGCCACAAGGGCTGGCCCGGCGTCGAGAGCCTGCCGCGCAAGGTGCTCGGGATGGCCCTGCTCGAGGCCGAGATGATGGCCGCCCATGAGCCGTCGCCACTGCTGAAGATCGTCATCGAGCGGCTGCGCGCGATCAAGTTCGCGGCCGAGGTGCGCGAAGAGCGCGCCGCCGATCGACGCGACTGGGCGGCGACCGACATTCCCGAGGTCTCCGAAGGCACGCACGAGGAATACGACCGCATGGAGCGCAGCTGGATCGGCACCGTGCCAGCCGACCTGGCGCGCCGGTCAGCAGCTTCACCCGACCCTAGGCGGTATCGGGCGCCACCGCCGGCCCGGGCGGTCGCGATACGGCGTCGAAGGCGGTGCCGACCCGGGCCGGCAGCTCGAGCCTGAAGGTGGCGCCGCGGCCCAGGCCATCGCTCTGCGCCATCAACTGGCCGCCGTGACCCTGGACGATCCCGGCCGCGATGGCCAGGCCGAGGCCGAGGCCGCCGAAATGGTGGTGGGTGTCGATCTCGCCCTGTACGAAGGCGGTGAAGATCCTGTCGAGCGCACCGGCTTCGATGCCGATGCCGTTGTCCTTGCAGGTCAGCACGAAGGCACCGTCGCGCAGATCGCCGTGTACTTCGATCAGGCCGCCCTGCGGCGTGAACTTGACGGCGTTGCGCAAGATGTTCCAGAGCACCTGCTGCATGCGCACGGGGTCGGCGCGCACGATCACATCGCCGCCCGAGGTGACCTCGAGCCGCAGTGCCTTGTTCGCGACCTCGACCGCCAGCATCTCGACCACCTGGGCCAGCAGCGCGTTCATGTCGACCGGCTCGATCGCCAGGTGCAGCTTGCCGGCCGAGATCGAGCTCATGTCGAGGAGGTCGCCGATGAGACGCGCCTCGACGGCGACGTTGCGCTTGATCATCGGCACCAACCCCGCATAGCGCTCGGGGATGGTGGCGTTGCGGCCGAGCAACTCGGCGGCGTTGGTGATCGACGCCAGCGGCGTGCGCAGTTCGTGCGACAGGATGGCGAGAAAGTGCGTCTTCGCCGAGTCGGCCTGTTCGGCCGCTTCCTTGGCGATGGTGACGCGGCCGAGCTTGCCGGCCGCCTCGATGCGCTCCTGCACGCGCTGCAGCACGATGCCGATCAGGGAGCGCCGCAGCTCGGTGACGCCGGCGATCTCGCTCGCGACCCAATGAGACGAATGGCCGCGCACGATCTCTTCCCAGCTCTTGAAGCTGCGGCGCGGATGCAGCCGGCCCTGATCGTCGACCAGCTTGGGCGGCTCGCCGGCCCAGCGCACCGAGCGCAAAAGCTCGGGACGGAACCACATGACGAGGTGGCGGCGCTTGCGCGACAGCGAGATCGCGAGCAGCCCGGCGGCGTGCCCCAGCCCTGGCGGCGCGGGCGCGTCGGTGCCGGCGAGGTGATCGGTGTCGTAGACCTCGAGGCCAAGCGTGCGGACCCAGGCCGCGAGTGCAAGTACGTGTTCCGGCGCAGGCGTGTCGCCGACGCACCAGCAGCGGTCTTCGAATACAACCGCGGCGCCGGCGGCCCCCGCCAGGCCGAGCAGCGATTGCGGCTCGTCGGCGAGCGACTGCAGCGTTGCTTCGCTGTGGCCGAGCCGCGAGACGATCTTCATCGTCAGGTCGCGCTGTTCGTGGCGCATGGCGGTGTCGATGTTGTCTTCCCGCGCCTCGATCAGCAGCGACAGCAGCTGGCCCAGATGCTCGCAGGCGAAGCGGGTCTGGAAATCGAGGAAGCGCTGGCCGTGGTCGTGGCACGAAATCATGCCCCAGAGCCGACCGCGGACGACGATCGAGACCGACATCGAGGCCACCGTGCCCATGTTGCGCATGTACTCGAGGTGCGCCGGCGAGATGCTGCGAAGCTGTGCAAAGGAGAGGTCGAACGTGCCCGCGCTCCGGTTCGGGTCGACGAAGTGGAGGGCGGTGGGCGTGTAGTGCGCGTCGGGGATCAGGCGGATGCGATTGAGGACGTAGAGCTCGCGCGCCTGTGCCGGGATGTCGCTGGCGGGAAAGGAGTGGCCGAGGTAGGACTCATAGCCGGGGTCGAGGTCTTCGGCGAGCACGCTGCCGTGGTCCTCGGTGTCGAATGAATAGACGATGCAGCGCCCGAAGCCGGTGATCCGCTTCATCTCGGTGGCCGCCAGCGAGACCAGGGCGCGTACGGTCGCCGCCTTCCGCGTCGCATCGACGAAGCCGTGCACCACCGAATAGATCGCCGCCTGCGTGCCGCGCTGCGTCGAGGCCGGCTCGAGCTCGAGCAGCCCGAGCGAGCCGACGCAGTGGCTGGTGACGTCGAGCTCGCGGCCGCCGACGACGGCGGTGCCGATCGAGACCGGCGCCAGCCCGGCGGCGAGCGGCGCAGCGGCCGACCGCAGCGAGCCGACGAGATCGCTCAGCGCTGCGACCAGCCCGGCACCGGGGGCGAGGCCGGTGAGCTCGGTGCAGTTGGCGCTGTAGGCCACGACCTGGGCCGAGACCATCTCGAAGGCGACCAGCCAGCCGTGTGGCTGGATGGCGCCCGGAACCCGGATCGGCTCTGCCGCACAGCCCACCGGGTCAAGCGACATCGGGCGTGCCTTGCAGAAGCGTGAAGGTGTCGATCAGCGCGTCGAAGGTCTGGCGGGCGGCCTCGCAGGCCTCGCGCCTGGCCTCGTGCGCGGCGCCGACATGGAGCTCGAGCAGTGCGAGAAAGAGCTTCCAGTGCGCCTCGGTGTCGCGCTCGGAGCCGTTGAAGTAGGCAGCGCCGCTGTCGGGACCGAAGCCCAGCGTGTCGCGCGCCACCTTGGCGATGACCTGGCCGCCGAGCGCCGAGCCCTCGA
>JAYTYH010000537.1:0-2414 GCA_043742485.1 Rhizobacter sp. | reverse complement strand
GCGATCTGCCATTGATAGGCACCGGGTGCGCTGGGCCGCCGGCGGTCGTCCGGTGCGCCGCGGTGCAACAGTTGCCCGGCGCTGACGCCCATGTGGCTGTCGGTGGGCTCGTTGAATACACCGTAAACCGGCGCCACGATGTCCACCATCAGCCCGCGGCCGACCTGGCCGCTTTGATTGCCAAGACCCTCGCGGTGGCGCGACGACCTTGAATTCAGCAGCAACCGTGAGTTCTCGACCACCGATGCGGCGAGTACGATCCAGCGCGCGCGAACGATGTGGCTGCCGCCGGGCCGCTGGACCTCGACCCCGGTGGCGCGGCCACGCTCATCGATGGTGACCCGCGTCACACGTGCTTGTGCCACCACCTCGGCGCCGGACCGCTGCGCTGACGCGAGATGGGTGACCAGCGGATTGGCCAGCGCGCCCGTCGGACAGCCTGCCTCGCACCAGCCGTCGTAGAGGCATTGCGCCCGCTTGCCGTACTGACGCGAGTTGATGGCCAGCGGCAGCGGCGCGGTCGCCAAGCCCTGCGCTGCGAAGCCCTTTTGCAACAGTTGCGCCTGCGCGAAAAGAGGATGCGGTGGCATCGGGTATGGCGCGCCCCGAGGGCGGCCGACGGCGCGCTCGGCGCGCGCGTCGCCGGCGATACCGACCTCCGTTTGAATGAAGTCGTAGAAGGGGCGCAGATCGTCGTAGCCGATCGGCCAACGGCGCTTGCCAGACACTTCGTCGACCGCATCGAAGTCGGCCGGGCGCAGCCGGATCCAGGTGCCGAAGTGATGCAGGGCGGCCCCGCCGAAACCGCGCCCCATCGCATGACGATGGCTGAACGCCGGCGCTCCCGGCGCTTGCATCAACAAGGGGTCGGCCCACTTCAATCGGCGGGCCCAAATCTGGGAGCTGACGAGGTCGTCCAGACGCCAGGCCGGCCCGCTTTCGAGCACGAGCACCTTCTTGCCCGCCGCCGCGAACCTGGCGGCATACAGGCTGCCGGCGGCGCCCGCCCCGACGATCACGACGTCGGCCTCCGCCGGAAGCACGTCGGTCACCATGGCGACGGCGGAACGATGTGGGCCATGTACGGAATACCCAGCCGCGCGAAGCCCGCCTCGGTGCCGTAGACGACGTCGACCGCGTCGCTTCGCACCGCGAAATAGAAGAGCCCTGGCGGAATACCGTTCCATGCCGCCGGATCACCGCCTTGCATCGCGCCGATGAAGCTTGACCACTGTGCTTCGGTAAGCTCGGCGGGTGCCGTGTTCAGCTGTTGCCGGATCTGCCGCTCCAAGGCGCTCAGCCCCGCCTTGTAGAACGGCGCATAGGGCGTCGGCCAGTCGAGGTAGCGCAGCATCAGCAGTGAATCGGCCGCATCGACGGAAAGATGATGATCGACGAAGTGCGCGATGCCTGCTTCGGCAGCACCCGGCGCGAGCGCTTCGCCGAAGGCCTCAAGCGTGCGCGCCTCGTCGACGGTCAGGATCTTCAGCGGCGCACCGGCCGCGCGCGCTTCGGCGGCGCCGACCAAGACCGCGACGCTGCTGCCGGCGATAGCGGCGAGGCCGACCCCTGCCGTTCGCAGCACCGAACGGCGCGCCCAGACGACTGGCCGCGTGCTGGCAGCATCCACTTTGACGCTCGCTTCCCTGCTCACTTCAGCCGATCTTCAGCACGATTTTGCCGCGCGTGTGCCCACTCTCGATCATCCGATGGGCTTCAGCGGCTTGCGCGAGCGGGAGAACGGTCTGAACGTTCGCCTTCAACACACCGCGCTCGGCCAGCTCGCGAACGGTGTCCAGCAGGTCCGGGCGCAGGTCGTACGCGACCTCCTTAACGGCGACTTCGTGCTGCTGCGAGAGCCGCTCGCGATTCGACATCTCTTGCCGGTCATTGCGCAGCACCACCACCATCGTGCCGCCACGCTTGAGCGCCTGATAGCTCCTGAGATTGGTGTCGCCGCCGATCGTGTCGATGACGACATCGACGATGCCGGCACTCGCGCAGAAGTCGCCGCTCGTGTAGTCAATAACGACGTCGGCGCCGAGCGAGCGGACCAGCTCGCATTTATCGGTGCCGCAGGTGGCGATCACCGTGGCTCCACGGTCCTTGGCCAGCATGACGGCCGCTCCGCCGACGCCGCCGCCGGCGCCATGCACCAGAACCCGTTGCCCGCGCTCGACGCGGGCCAACTCGGCAACCGCGATCAGGGCCGTCACACCGACCAGAGGCAACGCCGCGGCGTCGACGTCTGACAGGCCCGCCGGCGCCCGGCGTGCCAGGCGCTCGTCGATGACGATCTGCTGCGCATACGTGCCGCCCTGCATCGGCGTCAGCATGCCGAAGACGCGATCACCGACGGCGAGCGTGGTGACGCCGTCGCCCGTCGCCGAGACGACGCCGGCGAAGTCGGTGCC
>JAYTYH010000536.1:0-4615 GCA_043742485.1 Rhizobacter sp. | reverse complement strand
GTCATCAACAACCAGATCGGCTTCACGACCTCCGATCCGCGCGACTCGCGCTCGACGCTCTACTGCACCGACGTCGTCAAGATGATCGAGGCGCCGGTGATGCACGTGAATGGCGACGACCCCGAAGCGGTCGTGCTCTGCACGCAGCTCGCACTCGACTACCGGCAGGAGTTCAACAAGGACGTCGTCGTCGACATCGTCTGCTTCAGGAAGCTTGGCCACAACGAGCAGGACACGCCGGCGATGACGCAGCCGCTGATGTACAAGAAGATCGTCGCTCACCCGGGAACGCGCAAGCTCTACGGCGACAAGCTCGTAGCTCAGGGCGTGCTGCCGGCCGATGGCCCCGATGCGATGGTCAAGGCGACCCGCGCCGCGCTCGATACCGGCAAGAGCAGCTACGACCCGGTGCTGACCAACTACAAGAGCAAGTACGCGGTCGACTGGGCGCCGTTTCTCGGCAAGAAGTGGACCGATGCCTGCGACACTGCGTTGCCTGTCACGGAGATCAAGCGGCTCGCCGAGCGGATCACCACGGTGCCGGCGAACTTCAAGGTCCACCCGCTCGTCGAGAAGGTGCTGGCCGACCGTGCCGCCATGGGCCGCGGCGAGATTCGTGTCGACTGGGGCATGGGCGAGCATTTGGCCTTCGCGTCGCTCGTCGCCAGCGGCTACGCCGTCCGGCTCTCTGGCGAAGATTCGGCGCGGGGCACCTTCACGCACCGTCATGCCGTGCTCCATGACCAGAACCGCGAGAAGTGGGACGAAGGCACGTACACGCCGCTGCAGCACGTCGCCGACGGCCAGGCGCCTTTCGTCGTCATCGATTCGCTGCTCTCGGAAGAGGCCGTGCTCGGCTTCGAGTACGGATACGCCAGCGCCGAGCCCAACACGCTCGTCATCTGGGAAGCGCAGTTCGGCGACTTCGTCAACGGCGCGCAGGTCGTGATCGACCAGTTCATCGCCTCGGGCGAGGTCAAGTGGGGCCGCGCCAACGGTCTGACACTGATGCTGCCGCACGGCTACGAAGGGCAGGGCCCGGAGCACTCGTCGGCGCGCCTCGAGCGCTTCATGCAGCTCTCGGCCGACAACAACATGCAGGTGGTCCAGCCGACTTCGGCGAGTCAGATCTTCCACGTGCTGCGCCGCCAGATGGTGCGCATGTTCAGGAAGCCGCTGATCATCATGACGCCGAAGTCGCTGCTGCGTGCCAAAGACGCGAGCTCGCCGCTGACCGACTTCACCAAGGGCGAGTTCAAGACCGTCATCGGCGAGACCAGCACCGAGCTCAACGCCGAGAAGGTCAAGCGCCTGATCGCCTGTTCGGGCAAGGTCTACTACGACCTCGTCAAGGCACGCAGCGAGCGCAAGAACGCCGATGTCGCGATCGTCCGCGTCGAGCAGCTCTACCCGTTTCCGCACAAGGCGTTCTCGACCGAGCTGCGCCGCTACCCGAATCTCGCCGAAGTGGTGTGGTGCCAGGACGAGCCGCAGAACCAGGGCGCCTGGTTCTTCGTGCAGCACTACATCCACGAGAACATGCTCGACGGCCAGAAGCTCGGCTACGCCGGGCGGGCGCCGTCGTCGTCGCCTGCGGTCGGCTATGCCCACCTGCACCAGGAGCAGCAGAAAGCGCTGCTCGAGCAAGCGTTCGGCAAGCTCAAGGGCTTCGTTCTCACCAAGTGATTCAGCCGTCGCGATCACAAGAAAGAAAATGAAATGGCATTGATCGAAGTGAAGGTTCCGCAGCTGTCGGAATCTGTGGCCGAGGCCACGCTGCTTCAATGGAAGAAGAAACCCGGCCAGGCGGTCGAGATGGACGAGATCCTGGTCGAGATCGAGACCGACAAGGTCGTCCTGGAGGTGCCGGCGCCCGCGTCCGGCGTGCTGGCTCAGGTCTTGAAGAACGATGGCGACAGCTGCATCGCCGAGGAGGTCATCGCCAAGATCGACACCGAGGGCCAAGAGGTCGTCTCGGGCGCGATCCAGATCAAGAGCGTGCCGCCTGCGGACCCGGCGCCCGGCGAAAAGCCCGGCATTTCGGGAGACGTCGCGGCGCTCGCGCAAACCAAGAGCGAGATTGCCATGCCGGCAGCCGCCAAGCTGATGGCCGAGCACGATCTCGCCGCGGGTTCGGTGCCCGGCACCGGCCGCGACGGTCGCGTCACCAAGGGCGACGTTCTCGGCGTTCTCGATGGCGGCAGCGCCAAGGCCGCGCCGTCTGCAGCTCCGGCTGCACCGGCGCCCGCACCCACCTCCGGTCCGAACCTGTCGTCGGTGCCCGCAGCCAAGGCTCCGCCCGCCGCGGCGCCGAAGCCGCTGCCGAGCGTCTCGGCGCCTGCATCGGCGAACTACGGCGACCGGCCAGAGCAGCGCGTGCCGATGAGTCGGCTGCGCGCTCGCATCGCCGAGCGTCTGCTGCAGTCGCAATCGACCAACGCCATCCTGACCACGTTCAATGAAGTGAACATGGCGCCGGTGATCGAGATGAGGAAGCGCTTCCAGGAAAAGTTCGAGAAGGAGCACGGCACCAAGATCGGCTTCATGAGCTTCTTCGTGAAGGCGGCGGTCGCAGCTCTCAAGCGCTATCCGATCATCAACGCCTCCGTCGACGGCAACGACATCGTCTACCACGGCTATTTCGACATCGGCATCGCGGTCGGTTCGCCGCGCGGGCTGGTGGTGCCGATCCTGCGCAACGCCGACCAGATGAGCTTCGCCGACATCGAGAAGAAGATCGCCGAGTTCGGCAAGAAGGCGGCCGACGGCAAGCTCTCGCTCGACGACCTCACCGGTGGCACGTTCTCGATCTCGAACGGCGGCGTCTTCGGCTCGATGCTGTCGACGCCAATCATCAATCCGCCGCAGGCGGCAATCCTCGGCGTGCACGCCACGAAGGACCGGGCCGTCGTCGAGAACGGGCAGATCGTGGTGCGGCCGATGAACTATCTCGCGATGTCGTACGACCACCGCATCATCGACGGCCGCGAGGCGGTGCTCGGGCTGGTGGCGATGAAGGAAGCGCTGGAGGATCCGGCCCGACTCCTCTTCGACATCTGATCATGGCCACCTCATTCGACGTCGTCGTCATCGGTGCCGGTCCCGGCGGCTACATCGCTGCCATTCGCGCCGCGCAGCTGGGCTTTTCGACCGCCTGCATCGACGACTGGAAGAACGACAAGGGCGGCCCGGCTCCAGGCGGCACCTGCACCAACGTCGGCTGCATCCCGTCGAAGGCGCTTCTGCAATCGTCCGAGAACTTCGAGCAGGCCGGCCACCACTTCGCGGATCACGGCATCGGCATCGAGAAGCTGACGATCGATGTCGCAAAGATGATGGCGCGCAAGAAGACCGTCGTGAAGCAGAACAACGACGGCATCCTCTATCTGTTCAAGAAGAACAAGGTCACGTTCTTTCACGGCCTCGGCTCTTTTGCAGGCAAGGTCGAAGGGGGCGGCTGGAGCGTCGCGGTCGCCGGGGCGAAGCCGGAAACGATCACGGCCAGGCACGTCATCGTCGCCACCGGTTCGGGTGCACGGGAGTTGCCCGGCGCGCCTTTCGACGAGAAGAAAATTCTTTCCAACGACGGCGCGCTCGCCATCGAGGGCGTGCCGAAGCGCCTCGGCATCGTCGGCTCGGGCGTCGTCGGCCTCGAGCTGGGCTCGGTGTGGCGGCGGCTCGGCGCCGAGGTCACGGTTCTCGAGGCCCTGCCGACCTTTCTCGGTGTCGTCGACAAGCAGATCGCCGCGGAGGCCCACAAGTCGTTCACGCGCCAGGGCATGAAGATCGTGCTCAGCGTCAATATTACCGGCGTCGAAGGCAGCGACAAGGGCGTGTCCGTCGCCTACACCGATGCTTCTGGTGGCGCGCAGACACTGGCCTGCGACAAGCTCATCGTCTCCATCGGCCGCGTCCCGCACACGGTCGGGCTGAATAGCGAGGCCGTCGGCCTGGCGCTAGACGCGCGCGGCTTCGTCACCGTCGACGACGACTGCCGCAGCAACCTCGAGAACGTCTGGGCCATCGGCGACGTCGTTCGCGGGCCGATGCTCGCGCACAAGGCGGAAGAAGAAGGCGTGGCAGTGGCGGAACGCATCGCTGGGCAAAAGCCGCACGTCGACTTCAACACCGTGCCCTGGGTCATTTACACGAGCCCCGAGATCGCCTGGGTCGGCAAGAACGAACAGCAGCTGCTGGCCGAGGGCCGGGCGTTTCGTGCTGGAACCTTCCCGTTCATGGCCAACGGCCGGGCTCGCGCACTCGGCGACACCACCGGCCTCGTCAAGATGCTGGCCGACGAGAAGACCGACGAGATCCTCGGCGTCCACATGATCGGACCGATGGTCTCCGAGCTGATCTCCGAAGCCGTGGTGGCGATGGAGTTCAAGGCCTCTTCCGAAGACCTCGCCCGCATTTGCCACGCCCATCCGAGCCTCTCGGAAGCGACCAAGGAAGCGGCGCTCGCCGTCGACAAGCGCGCCCTCAACTTCTGAGCGCAGGCGGTGGGCGTCCGCGAGCTCTACGAACGCACCCTCGTCGAACGAGGTTACCGATCCGACCCAGCCCAGCTGCGAGCCGTCGATTCGCTCGAGCGCTGCGAGAACGAATGGGCCGA
>JAYTYH010000535.1:0-2560 GCA_043742485.1 Rhizobacter sp. | reverse complement strand
TGGGCGGCGTCGCCGGCGAGGAAGAGGCGGCCGAAGCGCATCGGCTCGGCGACGAAGCTGCGCAGCGGCGCGATGCTCTTCTCGATCGACGGCCCGGTGACGAGTGCCTCGGCCGCAGCCGGGTCGAGCCGGGTCCGCAGCTCGGCCCAGAAGGCGTCGTCGCTCCAGCGCTCGGCGTGGTCGTCGAGCGCGCATTGCACGTAGTAGCGGCTGCGCGTCGCCGAGCGCATGCTGCAGAGCGCGAAGCCGCGGGCGTGGTTCGAGTAGATGAGCTCGTGCGAGACCGGCGGCGTTTCCGAGAGCACGCCGAGCCAGCCGAACGGATAGACGCGCTCGAAGGTCTCGAGCGCGCCTTCGGGCACGCTCTGGCGGCTGGCGCCGTGGTAGCCGTCGCAGCCGGCGATGAAGTCGCAGTGCAGCTCGCGGGCCAGGCCGTCTTTCGTGTAGCGCAGGCTCGGCGCAGCGCCGTCGAAGCCGTGCAGGCTGACGCCTTCGGCGTCGTACACGGTGACGAGATTCGCCGCCGCGCGCACCGCCATCAGGTCGCGCGTGACCTCGGTCTGGCCGTAGACCATGACGCGCTTGCCGCCGGTCAGGCCGTGCAGGTCGATGCGGTGGCGGGCGCCGCCGAAGCAGAGCTCGATGCCGTCGTGCGGCAGGCCTTCGGCATGCATGCGCGTGCCGGCACCGGCAGCGTCGAGGAGGTCGACGGTGACCTGCTCGAGGACGCCGGCGCGGATGCGGCCGAGCACGTAATCGGGTGAGCGCGCCTCGACGATCACCGACTCGATGCCGGCCTTCGCGAGCAGCGCCCCGAGCAACAGGCCGGCCGGGCCGGCGCCGACGATGGCGACCTGGGTTCTCATGGCGCTGCGGCTTCGCGTTCCGTCGCGACGAGCGCGGCTTCGCGCCCGGGCGTCAGCTTGCCGGCGCGGCGCGGGTCGTCGGCTTCGGGCACGCCGCCGGCGAGCACGGCGGCGAGGGTCGCCGCGAGCGGCCGCGTCGACAGCCCCGTCGCGAAGGCGCGCGAGATGTCGATGCGCGAGTGGCCGCGATAGTCGGCGTCGGTCGAGGGCAGCCAGAGCGGCAACTCGGTCCACGGCGCCACGCCCTCGGCGAGCAGCAGGGCTTCGTCGACCGGCACGATCTCGAGCGGTGGCCCGCCGTGCACGGCCGCGGCGCCGGCGCAGGCGGCGGCGAGCTCGGGCCAGGTGAAGGGCGGCCGGCCGGCCGGTCCGGTGGCGTTGTAGACGCCGAAGTCGCCGCGCTCGAGCAGGCGGACGATCCATTCGCCGAGGTCGCGCACGTCGATGAACTGCAGCGGCTCGTCGGCGGGCGCATCGGGCACCAGCATCGCGCCGCCCGCCATCGCCCGCCAGGGCCAGTGGCTGAAGCGGCCGCTGCGGTCGCCGGCACCGACGATCAGCCCGGGCCGCACGATCAGCGTGCGCTCGCCGAAGACGCGCGCCACCTGCTGCTCGCAGGCGGCCTTCTGGACGCCGTAGTGGGCGCGGTCGCGGTCGCCGGGGTCGACGCCTTCGGGCAGGGCCAGCGGGGCGCTCTCGACGACCGGCACATGAACCATCGACTCGTACGCCGAGATGCTCGAGACGAAGCAGTAGCAGCCGGCCTCGTCGAGCGCATCGGCGCTGGCGCCGACCTCGGCCGGCACGTAGCCGCAGGTGTCGACGACGGCATCGAAGCGGCGCCCCTCGAGAAGCCCGAGATCGCTGCCTCGGTCACCGACGATGGCCTCGACGCCGGCGGGCCAGTCGCGGCGCGAACGGCCGCGATTGAAGACCGTGACACGGTGGCCGCGTGCCGCCGCGTCGTCGACGATGGCGGCGCCGAGGAAGACGCCGCCGCCGAGCAACAGGAGGTCCATGCGCGCTGTCGACCGTGACCCGCGTCAGTCCCGGGTCACTTCTTGTCGCTGCCGCTGAGGGTGGCGGCCTTGAGCGCGCCCTGGCCGCCCTTCAAGGCGTTGCCCAGATCAAGGCCGCCCGCGGCGAAGCGAAGACGACGGCGGCGGCGACGACACACCAGCGAAGAGAACTGTTCACGGCTGACCCTGGAGCGGAATAGCCGACATTCTCATTGAAGCAGCGGCAGGGCCGCAGCAGCGGCGCGACTCAGGCCGGCAGCGGCGCCGCGCAATGGGCGCAGAAGCGGGCGCCGGCCGGCGCCGCGGTGCCGCAGGCGGAGCAAAAGCGCGGCGCGGCGGGCGGCGCCGCAGTCGGCGCCGGGTTCATGCCGACCGACGCCAGCGCCTTCGCCGTCTGCAGATCGCGCTGCAGCTGTGCCGCCGACCCGGCCGCCGCGGCGCCGCCGTCCATCGCCCGCTCGCCGGCGTTGAGCGCGGCGATCCGCTTCTCGTCCTCGCCGCTGAACGGCGCCACCAGCACGCTCTGGCCGCGCGCGAACTGCATCAGCTCCGCGGCGAGCGCCCTGGCCTCGGCTTCGGTCGCGAACATGGCCGTGACCTGGCGCGCGTCGTCCTTGCCGAACACCACCGACTCGATCCGCGCCCGCCAGACACGCAGCGTCATCGCCTCGGTGC
>JAYTYH010000534.1:0-3186 GCA_043742485.1 Rhizobacter sp. | reverse complement strand
GGCGCCGACGACTACCTGCCCAAGCCGTTCAACCCGCGCGAGCTGCTCGCCCGCATCCACGCCGTGCTGCGGCGCCGACCACTGATGGAAGCGCCCGGTGCGCCGGCGCTCGACGCCCAGACCGTCACCTTCGGCCCGTTCGTGTTCGACCTGGCGCTGCGCCGCCTCGCCAAGGACGGCGAGCAGATCGCGCTCACCACCGGCGAGTTTTCGATGCTGAAGGCGCTGGTCCGCCACCCGCGCCAGCCGCTCTCGCGCGACAAGCTGGCGCAGCTGGCGCGCGGCCGCGAGTTCGAGCCGTTCGACCGCAGTCTCGACGTCCAGATCTCGCGCCTGCGCAAGATGATCGAGCCCGACCCCGCCCAGCCGCGCTACATCCAGACCGTCTGGGGTGTCGGCTACGTCTTCGTTCCGGACGGCGCGGCCTGATGACGCCCCCACGCTCTCTACGTTTACTGCTCCCCAACGGGGCTCGGCCGGCCTTGGGGCGGCCCGGCGGCGGGCCGGGTCGCCCGCCTCGCTGACTCCCGGCACGCCGACATGGCGACCCGCACCACGAAGCGCACCGCTTCGAAGCCGCTTTCGCAGAGCCTGAAGCCGGCGCCGAAGCCGCGGCTGGCGAAGAAGTTCGTCGCCCTCAGTCTGTTCTGGCGCACCTTCTTCCTGCTCGCGTTGCTGCTCGCCAGCGGCGTTTTCGCCTGGGTCCAGACCTTTCGCGCCCTCGAGTTCGAGCCGCGCGCGGTGCAGGCGGCGCAGCAGATTGCCAGCCTCGTCAACCTGACGCGCTCGGCCCTGCTCGCCACCGACGGCATCAACCGCATCGCCATCATCAAGAGCGTGTCGATGCTCGAGTCCGTCAAGCTCACGCCGCGCGAGCCGAGCGACAAGTGGGAGCCCTTCGAGATCGACCGCTTCCAGCGCGTCATCGAGCGCGAGTTGCGCGAGCAGCTCGGCCCTGACACGATCGTCGCCAGCTCCATGAACAGCGCACCGGGTCTGTGGGTCGGCTTCACGATCGCCCGTGATTCCTACTGGCTCAAGGTCGACCCGACCCGCGTCGGCCCGATGTCGACGAGCACGATCGTGCTCTGGGTCTCGATCGCGCTGCTCGCCACCGTGCTCGGCTCGGCCGGCATCGCCCGCCTCATCAACCGGCCGCTGAAAGACCTCTCGTTCGCAGCCAGCCGCATCCGCGAAGGCGAATACGACTCGCGCCTCGACGAGACGACGCTGACGAGCGAGATCCGCCAGGTCAACATGGGCTTCAACCGGATGGCGCGCGAGCTGGCCAAGGTGGAACAGGACCGCGCCGTCATGCTCGCCGGCATCTCGCACGACCTGCGCACTCCCCTCTCACGCCTGCGCCTCGAGGCCGAGATGAGCGTCAAGGACGAGGAGGCCAAGGCCAACATGGCGATGGACATCGACCAGCTCGACGCCATCATCGACAAGTTCATGGACTATGCGCGGCCGGGCGAAGTGCAGCTCATGGCCGTCGATGTCGCTTCCATCGTCGAACGCGAAGCGGCGGCCTTTCGCGATACCAGCCAGATCCGGATCCAGTCGAAGGTCGCTGCCGACACCCGCGTGCTCGCCGACGACGTCGAGCTCGGCCGCGTCTTGCAGAACCTGTTCGAGAACGCGCGCCGCTACGGCCGCTCGACCGACACCGGCATCGCCCGCGTCGTCGTCAGCTACGCGCGCACCGGGCCCTGGGTGATCGTCACCGTGCGCGACTTCGGCCAGGGCGCCGACCCGAACAAGCTCGACCAGCTGACGACACCGTTCTTCCGTGGCGACGCCGCCCGCACCGCCGCCACCGGCGCCGGTCTCGGCCTGGCCATCGTCGAGAAGGCGGTGCAGCGCATGGGCGGCGCCTTCGAAGTCGCCAATGCGCCCGATGGCGGGTTGATGGCGCACGTGAGGTTGAAGAAGGCTTGAGCGTGCGGATGCACGCTCCACTTCGTGTCGATCAAACGGGCCGCCAGATCATGCACACCGCCCGCGCTTCCATCGCTTCCAGCCGACCGACCGGCCCCATGTTCTCGGCTGTCTTTGCCTTGACGCTGACCTGATCGAGGCCGACGCCGAGGGCACCAGCGACGCGCTGGCGCATGGCGGCGATGTGTGGCGCGAGCTTCGGCTGTTGCGCGATCACGGTCGAATCAACGTTGCCGATGTACCAGCCGGCACCTTTCACGCGCCGCGCCGCTTCAGAGAGCAAGGCCAGCGAATCGGCGCCGCGGTACTGCGCATCGGTGTCGGGGAAGTGGTGGCCGATGTCGCCGAGGGCGGCGGCGCCGAAAAGGGCGTCGGTGATGGCGTGGCACAGCGCGTCGGCGTCGGAATGGCCGGCAAGACCGTGCGTGTGCGGGATCTCGACGCCGCCGAGCATGAGCTTGCGACCGGCGACGAGCGCGTGCGTGTCCCAGCCCTCGCCGACGCGCCAGATCGGGCCGCGTGGTTTCATGGCGCCCTCTTCGCATGGGTGGCCCGGGCCAGAAGCAGCGCCTCGGCGACCGCGAAATCGGCGGCGTGCGTGACCTTGAAGTTCTCGGCCGGCGCTGCGACCAGCTTCGGCGCCAGACCCACTGCCTCGATGGCGCCGGCCTCGTCGGTCACCTCGGCACCGGCGCGGTGCAAGGCATCGACGAGCACGCCGAGCCTGAACATCTGTGGCGTCTGCGCCAACCACATCGGATCGCGCGCCACGGTGGCGGCGACGCGACCTTCGTGACCGCGCTTGAGCGTGTCGGCGACGGGGCAGGCGAGCAGGCCGCCGACCGCGTCGCCGCTGCAGGCGTCGATGAGCGCGTCGACCCACTCGGCGCGCACGAGGCAGCGGGCGGCGTCGTGCACGAGTACCCAGTCGCCGGCATCGGCACCGAGACGCACGAGCTCGGCGAGGCCGGCGGCGACGGTGGCTGCGCGCGTCGCGCCGCCGCAGCGAACGACTTCGACTCGCGCTTCGGCCGGCAGGCGAACGACGCGTTCGAAGTCGATATCGGCGGGCGCGAGGACGACGAGCACGCGGGCCAGGCGCTCGACCCGGGCGAGCGCGCAAAGCGTGTGCTCGACCATCGGCCGGCCGGCGACCGCGACGTACTGCTTGGCCATCGGCGCGCCGGCACGCGCACCGCTGCCGGCGCAGGGCACGAGGCCATGAAGGCGGGCGACGGCTGAAGG
>JAYTYH010000533.1:0-3422 GCA_043742485.1 Rhizobacter sp. | reverse complement strand
CCAGAACTGCGTGCACTGCAAGACCTGCGACATCAAGGACCCGACGCAGAACATCGTCTGGGTCACGCCCGAAGGCGGCGGCGGCCCGAACTACGTCGGCATGTGATGGCGGCAGGCACGGCCGCGCTCGTGCCGGCGGCCGTCGATGCCGGGCTCGCGGCCAGCTGGCTGGCCGCGATCGAGCCGATCTACTGCTCGGCGCGACACGGCGAAGGCTCGGCGGCCGGCTTTGATCCGTACAGTTCGTCGCTGCGGATGGCGGCGTTGCCCGCGCCGGTGCTGGGCGATGTCGTCGCCGCGGTCTTTCGTGATCGCATCGCTGCCGAATGCCACGCCGCGCTCGGAGCCGCCGTCGTGTGCGCGACCGACCACTGCTGGGCCCGCCGCCAGTATCCGCGCGACCGATATCCGGCCCGCCACGCTGCCCATCGCTGGCACCAGGACGGCGCCCTCGCCTTCGACTTCGCGGCGGCACCGCGGGCAGGCAGTGAAGGCGACCTGCTGACGATGCTGACCTGCTGGATCGCGCTGACGCCCTGCGGCGACGACGCGCCCGGCCTCGAATGGCCCGATCGCGCCAGCGCCACCCTGCTGCCGGTGGCCCGCCTCGACGACGCGGCCGTTGCCGTCGACCTCGCCGGCGTCGACTACCACCGGCCCGTCATGGCCGCCGGCGACGCACTCGTTTTCGGTGGCGGCCTGCTCCACCGCACCCATGTGACCGCCTCGATGTCGCGCCAGCGCACCAGCGTCGAGCTGCGCTTTTTCGATGCCTCCCGCCTGCACGCACGCATGCGCGGATGGCGCCTCATGGCTCTGCACTGAGCCGCTTCAGCGAAAGACGACGATGACCGATCAGCCTGCCCGCAGCCCCGCCGCCGCCGCCGAAACGACCGCCGGTGGCCGGCCGGTCGTCCTCACCGCGGCGCGCCTCTGGCCGAAGATGATGGAGGCGCTGCACGGCGCCTTCGAGGTCCACGACCGCACCCACCAGTCCGACCCGACGGCCTTCGCGGCCCTGGCGCCGCGGGTGCGTGCCATTGCCGCCAGCGGCGAGTCGAAGGTGACTCGCGAGCTCATCGCGCAGCTGCCGGCGCTCGAGGTGATCTCGGTCTTCGGCGTCGGCTACGACGGTGTCGACGTGGCGGCGGCGCGCGAGCGCGGCATCGCGGTGACGCACACGCCGAACGTGCTCAACGACGAGGTCGCCGATCTCGCCATCGCCCTCATGCTGGCGGTCTCGCGCCGGCTTGTCGAGGCCGACCGCTTCGTCCGCGCCGGCCAGTGGAAGAACGGGCCGATGCCGCTGGCGCGCAAGGTCAGCGGCACGCGGTTGGGCATCGTCGGCCTCGGTCGCATCGGCCAGGCCATCGCGACCCGCGCCGAGGCCTTCGGCATGAGCGTGGCCTACACGTCGCGCAACGCCAGGCCCGGCGTCGCCTACCGCTACTACCCGAGCGCCGAAGCCCTGGCCGCCGAGGTCGAGTTCCTCGTCGTCATCACGCCCGGCGGCGCCGGCACCAGAAAGCTGATCGATGCGCGCGTGCTGGCCGCGCTCGGCAGCAAGGGCTATCTGATCAACGTCGCGCGCGGATCGGTGGTCGACGAGCAGGCGCTGGTGGCGGCGCTTCTGAACGGCACCATCGCGGGCGCGGGCCTCGATGTCTTCGAAGACGAGCCGAACGTGCCCGAGGCGCTGTTCGCGCTCGACAACGTCGTCCTCGTGCCGCACATCGGCAGCGCCACCGTGCAGACGCGCCAGGCCATGGCCGACCTCGCCTTCGCCAACCTGGAGGCGCACTTCGCCGGCAAGCCCCTGCTCTCGCCGGTGCCGGCATGAGTCTCGGCTCGGCGGCGGCGCCGTTCGACCTCGGCGGCCGCATCGCGCTCGTCACCGGTGGTGGCTCCGGGCTGGGCCTGGCGATGGCGCGCGGCCTCGCCGAAGCCGGTGCCCGCGTCGTGCTCAACGGCCGCAACGCGGCCAAGCTCGAGGCCGCCGTCGCGGCGCTGCGTGCCGACGGCCTGGCGGCCGAAGCGGCGGCCTTCGACGTCGCCGACCCGGCCGCCGTCGCCGCCGGCGTCGCAGAGGTGGCGGCGCGTTTCGGCGCGGTCGAGATCCTCGTCAACAACGCCGGCATCCAGCACCGCGCCCCGATCGAGGACTTCAGCGACGCCGACTGGCGCCGCCTGATGGCGACCAACCTCGACGCCCCGTTCTACATGGCGCGCGCCGTCATCCCGGCGATGAAGGCGCGGCGCGCCGGCAAGATCATCAACATCGGCTCGCTGATGTCGAGCCTGGCGCGGCCCACCACGGTGCCGTATCAGGTCAGCAAAGGCGGCATCGCGATGCTGACGCGCGGCCTCGCCGTGGAACTGGCGCCGCACGGCATCCAGGTCAACGCCATCGCGCCGGGCTTCTTCCGCACCGAGCTCAACGCCGCGCTCACCGCGAATGCCGACTTCTCGGCCTGGGTCGAACAGCGCACGCCGGCCGGGCGCTGGGCCGAGCCGGCCGAGCTCGCCGGCGCCGCGGTGTTCCTGGCGTCGCCTGCCGCGACCTACGTCACCGGCCAGATCCTCTACGTCGATGGCGGCTTCACGGCCGGCATGTAGAGGGCCTCGTCTCGCGCAGTGACGGATCCGAGCTACACGCTCCAGGTCGGCTTGCGCTTGTCGATGAAGGCCTGCACGCCTTCGAGCGCGGCCGCGTCCATCATGTTGCATGCCATCGTGCGACCGGCGTCTTCGTAGGCGGTCTCGACGTTGGCCTCGATCTGCCGGTAGAAGAGCTGCTTGCCCATGGCGATGGCTGTGCGCGGCTTGGCGACGATGGCGGCGACCAGCGCCTCGACCTCGGCATCGAGCGACTCCATCGGCGCGACGCGGTTCACCAGCCCCTTGGCCATCGCCTCTTCGGCCGAGATGAACGCGCCGGTGACGAGCATCTCGAACGCCGCCTTGCGGCCGACGTTGCGCGAAAGGGCGACGCTCGGCGTCGAGCAGAAGAGGCCGAAATTGACGCCACTGACGGCGAAGCGCGCCGTGCTCGCGGCGACGGCGAGATCGCAGGCGGCGACGAGCTGGCAGCCGGCCGCCGTGGCGATGCCCTGCACGCGCGCGATCACCGGCACCGGCAGGCGCTGCAACGTCAGCATCATTCGTGTACAGCGAGCGAACAGCTTCTCGTAGCTGCGCTGCGAAGGCTCGGCGCGCATCTCCTTGAGGTCGTGACCGGCACAGAAAGCCTTGCCCGATGCGGCCAGCACGACGACCCGGGCCGTCTCGTCCTTGGCCACGGCGTCGAGCTCGATCTGAAGGGCTTCGAGCATCTCGTTGCCGAGCGCGTTGAACGACAGCGGCCGGTCCAGCGTGAGCCGGATCACGCCGCGCTCGTCGCGCGCGCGGAGCACGAAAGGCGT
>JAYTYH010000532.1:0-2083 GCA_043742485.1 Rhizobacter sp. | reverse complement strand
AGGAAGTGGGCGCGTTGCTCGACCGAGCGCTTCGGCTGGATGCTGGCGACGAGGTCGAAGGCGGTGCGCCTGAACTTGCGGTCGGCCGGCGAGTCGATGCCGTCGTGCTGGGTCGCCGTCAGGATCACCTGGCCCCAGACCTGGGCCAGGAAAGTCTTCAGGAAGGCCGGGATCGACAAGGGTTCGAGAGCCGCGTGCAAGCGCTGGCTGAAACGATGCTGCAGCCGCCACTCGAGCTCCTTGGCCTGCAGCGTCGCCGCGGCCGGCGTCGCTTCAAGCTCGACCGTGGCCAGCTCGGCGACGACCTTCTCGAGCTCGAGCAGCTTCTCGCCGTAGAGGCCGACCTGGTCGAAGTCGCCATCGACGATCTCGGTGACGAGGGCGCCGACGCGGGCGATCAGGTTCTGACCGGCGCCGCTGTCGAACTGGCTGAAGCCGGCAGCGAGCGCCGAGACGCGGTTGATGAAGCGGCGCACCGGATGGCGGCGCGACGAGAAGAAGCTCGTGTCGCGCATCGCCACGCGCAACACCGGCAGCTGCAGGCGCGCGATCTGGCGCGCCATCTGCGGCGCCACCCGCGAGTCGGAAAGGATCTGGTCGAACAGGCTGCTGACGACCTCGATCAGCATGTGATCGAGCTTGCCCTGCGAGGCCTGCATCAGCTCGCCGCGGTGGGCGCGGATGAGGTTGGCGGCCATGAGCTCGCCGTAGCCGCTGCGCGGCGCGCCGCCCGGGCCGCGCAGCACCGACGACTCGTCGGCGGCGAAGCGGCCGCTGCCGCTGCTGGCCGGAGCCGCGGGCAGGTCGCGCAGATCGTCGCGGACAGTGTCGCCGCCGTTGAGCCGACGCAGCAGGCTCATCAGCTCGGCGTCGGCCTGCGCCGAGGCGTTGTTCGCGGGCAGCGTCGGGCCGCGGCCGGCCGAGCCGGGCAGGCCGCCGCGGATCAGGCGGTCGAGAAGGGCGGACGAGCTCTGCGGGTCGAGGTCGTCGGGCAGCGGATCGATCGGGCCGTGGCGGCCGAGGATGGAACTCTCCCAGCTCCGCAGGGCGTCGCCGCCATCGGCGTTCGGTGGCCGGCCGACCATCGAGCGCTCCCAGGCCTTGCGGGCGTCGTCGAGCAGCGAGCCGGCGCCGGCGACCGCGGCCGGCGTCGCGGTGGCGCGCACGGTCAGGTCGGCCTTGCGAAAGCCGCGCGCCACGAGGTCTTCGACGATGGCGCGAAAGCACGCCGGCAAGGCCCGCGCCATCGGCACGCCGAGCTCCTTGGCGAGGATGCGCTGGGTCTCGGTGTCGTCGCTGGTCTTCTCGATCGCCTGATGCAGGGCCGAGCCGATGACGTTGCCGCGCAGCGGGTTGCGGTCCGGGTCGGAGCCGCCGTGGCCCAGCATCGAGCTCATGTAGGCGGTGAGCTCGCGCAGCTCGTCTTCCGACTCGTGGGAGATGAACTGGCCGATGCGCTCGAACGACAGCCGCTCGTCGATCTGGCTCTCGTCGACGAGGCTGACGGCCTGCCAGTCGGTCGGGCCGCCATTGCCGCTGCCGCGCTGGCTCTTGTCGCCGATGTCGGCCTCGACCTTCTCGCGCAGCGCCGTTGCGAAGGCAGCGAGCAGGGCGTCGCGCGTTTGCAGCAGGTGCGTCTGCGTCGCGGCCAGTTTGCTGCGCTCGCGGTAGGTGGCCGCCGAGCGCATCGATTCCAGCAGCTGGGTGGTGGCCTCGCCCACGGCAGTCGCCGCCGTGCCCCGGATCAGCGCCTGAGCGGCCTCGATCGCTGCGGTAATTCTGGAATCGCGCACTCTGTTCTCCGCACCTGCTCGAAGTATCGGGGTTCGGCGATCGCTGTTTTCGGCCGTGACCTGACGAATGTCACGCCCGGGCCTTCGCTACGCCACTCCCGCGCCTTGCCGGGCCCTGCCACCCTCGCTTGCACTTCAGTAGGAGAGCTCGAAGCGGTAGTCGCGGAAGCTCAGCACGGCCGCCTTCGGCTTGATCTGCTGCAGCTTGAGGCCGGGCGCCACGGTGTCGCCTTCGTGGAAGACCTGGCCGTTGAGGATCACCATGCGGCTCGTCACCGAGCCGCTGTAGC
>JAYTYH010000531.1:0-7077 GCA_043742485.1 Rhizobacter sp. | reverse complement strand
GTCGGTGCCGTCGGGCTTGGCGCGGAACACCTTGAAGTGGTTGCGGCCGCCGACGTGGTCCCAGCGCGAGAACATGATGTCGCCGTTCTGGCGCACCGTTGGGCTGCGGTCGTGGCTCTGGTTGAACGAGATCTGCTCTACGCCCGTGCCGTCGGCCGCCATCGTGTGCAGGTTGAAGACGCGCTCGCGCTCGTACTCGTCGAGCGCGTAGTAGGTGTGGCCGAGCGCCTGGTTCAGCTTCGACTTGGTCTGCCGGTTCGAGGTGAACACGTAGCCCTTGCCGGCCGGCAGGAAGGCGGGGTCGACGTCGTCGTCGTCGGTCGACGACGTGACGCGCCGGAACGTGCCGCCGGCGAGGCCGCCGGTCGTCATGTCGTATTCCCAGATGTTCCAGTGGCCGGTGCAGGCCGGCACAGCCGGGGTGCCGATGGTCGACGTGTTCGCTGTCGGGCAGCGCATCGCGAAGACGATCTTCTTGCCGTCGTACGACACCTCTGGGCCGGAGGCGTCGCCCTTGCCCTGCGTGAAGCGCGCCGTCATGTTGTGCTCGATGGCGCTGGCCGACGACTTCTCGCGGATCATGAGGTCGCCGCCCGGCGCGCTCGGGCCGCCGTTGGTGGGGTTCTGCGCAATCGTGTTGACGCGCTGCGCGTAGGCGATGGCGACATCGCCGTTCACGGTGACGGTGGTGTCGCCGCTGCTGCTGCCGCTGCCGCAGGCCGAGAGCAGGAGCATCGCCGCAGCGGCCGCACCGGACCCGAGAGCTCTGAACGTGTTCATGGCTGCCTCCTGGTGTTTTTCATGTCGGCGACTGCAGGCCGCTCGAGAAATGCAGCGCGCCCGCGGCATCGACGACGACCGCGTCGACGCCCGCTTGCGCCTCGACGAGCCGCAGGCCCTTCTCGACGCCGAGCACGAACACCGTCTTCGAAAGCGCCTCGCTCGTGAGGCCGTCGTCGGCCAGCACGGTGACGCTGTGGATGCCGCGTGGCGACTCGCCGGTCGCCGGATCGATGAGGTGGTGGAAGCGCACGCCGCCTTCGTCGAAGCAGCGTTCGTAGTCGCCCGAAGTCGAGATCGAGACGTCTTCGAGCGGCAGCATCGCCACGACCTCGCCGTCGCGGCGCGGATCGCGCACGCCCACCAGCCAGGGCCGGCCGCGACGATCGCCGACGACGCGGCTGTCGCCGCCGGCGCTGACCATCGCGTGGCGGATGCCGCGCTCGCGCAGCAACGCCGCCGCGTTGTCGACGGCGTGGCCCTTGGCGAAGCCGCCGAGGTCGATGCGCATGCCCGGCCGCGTGAAGCGCACGGTGCCGGCGCGTGCGTCGAGCTCGAGGTGGCGCCAGCCGACCGCGGCGCGGGCTGCGGCAAGCGCCGCCTCGCCCGGGCGCATGCGGGCACGGTAGTCGTAGAGGCAGCCGACGGCCGCATAGGTGATGTCGAAGGCGCCTGCCGAGAGCTCGGCGAAGGCCTGAGCGCGGGCCAGCAGCGCCGTCATCTCGGCGCTCAGCGCGACGGCGCCGTCGAAGGCATCGCGGTTGATGCGCGAGAGCTCGGAGTCTTTCTTGTGCGGGCTCATCGCGCGGTCGATGCGGTGCATCTCGGCCATCACCGAGGCGCAGGCGCCGGCGCCATCGGCAGCGTCGCCGGCCCACAGCTCGACACGGATCGCGGTGCCCATGACCGCTTCTTCACAGACCCGCCAGCCGCTCGCCATCGGCGCTGCGGCCGGGCGCAGATCGGGCCGCTGAAAGCGTCGTGGCGAGGCGGTGAGTCCGAGCATTTCTTCAGGTTCGTGACATGAGCTGCGAAGCGGGCGGGCCGCACGGCGACAGTTGGATACA
The DNA here is from genome assembly GCA_043742485.1 of Rhizobacter sp. GTDB lineage: Bacteria > Pseudomonadota > Gammaproteobacteria > Burkholderiales > Burkholderiaceae_C > Schlegelella_A. Next base: position 5,230 of record JAYTYH010000531.1, on the reverse strand, counting down.
CGTGCCGCCCTCGACCTCTGCACGCAGATCACGTGCCTCGCCACGAAGGCATGGCAGCGAGGGCTCGGACACGGGATTTGTTATTCGCGCGGAAGGAAGTCACGCACTCTGGGTGCGGCCCTGACGCGATTTGCCTGCGTCTGCGTGCAGATGCTTCAGATGTGAGCGCACGAAACGCTCGGGGCCGCTGACCGGCCCGCGCCGCCTCAGCGGCTGAACATCTCGCGGATGCGCTCCGTCGCGCCCTTGCGCAGGCGGCCGGCGACGGCCACCGACGCCGGCTGCGCCAGCATGCGCGCGAAGGCGCCGCTGACCTCGGCCGCGCTCAGCTCGCGGATGCGTGCCGTGATGGCGGCGCGCGAGCGCACGTGCCCGAACGCGAAGACGTCGAGCACGGCCTCCTCGAGCCGGCGCGAAGGCCGCTCGTGATCGCGTAGGCGACGCACTGCGATCTGGTTGCGGGCGCGCTCGAGGGCGACCGCGTCGACGCCTTCGGCCTGCTCGGCGAGCAGGCGGTTGACTTCGACGAAGAACTCGTCGACATGCTCCGGCCCGGTCGAAGCCTCGATCACGAACTGGCCGGCCAGTTCGGTGACCTCGGCCGTGCAGTCGGCGTGATAGACGAGGCCGCGGCGCTCCCGGATCTCGTCGAGCAGCGGCGAGCTCATGCCTTCGCCGAACAGCGCCGCCGCGACCACGCCGGCATGCTGGCCGTCGTCGTGCGACGTCGGGATCGGATAGCCCATGACGATGAGGCTCTGGCTGGTGCCGGCCTGCACCTTGGTGGCGACGCCACCGACATAGCCGGGTACCGCCACCTCGTTGCCCGTGCCGCGCGGCATCGAGCCGAACGCGGCCTCGGCGGCCTTCACCATCGCTGCCGCATCGACCGGCCCGGCGACGCCGACGACGACGTTGGCGCCCGAGTACTGCCGGCTCACGTAGCCGAGCAGTTCGTCGCGCGAGAAGCGGCCGATGTTGAGGCGGCTGCCGATCACCGGCTGGGCCAGCGGGTGGTCACCGAACCAGGTCTTGTCGAACAGCTTGTCGGCCGTCGAAAGCGAGTCCTCGTCGTCTTCCATGACCTCGTGAAGGATGACCTGGCGTTCCCTTTCGAGCTCGTCGGCGGGAAACGTGCTGTTGCGAACGATGTCGCCGAGCATCGCGATGAAACGACCGGCGTCGTTCGCCATGCCGCGCATGTGGTACGCGGTGTGGTCCTTGTCGGTGTGGGCGTTGACCTCGGCGCCGAGCCGCTCGGCATCGAGGTTGATCTGCTGGCAGCTGCGCCCGTGCGTGCCCTTGAAGGCCATGTGCTCGACGAAGTGACTGATGCCGTTCAGTCGCCGGCTCTCGTGGCTGCTGCCGGTGCGGATGAAGACGCTGACGTGGACCGTCTGCAGGGCGGGAAGCGGCACGACGACGACGCGGACGCCGTTGCCGAGCGCCGTGACCAAACAGTCGGGATCATGGGGAATGGGGGTGTGCATTGCAGCTCAGATTGTGGCCGCTGCGCGGCACGGTGATTGCCGCAGGGGGAAGCGCTCCCGCGCGTCGAACCCCTTTTCATGCCTCCTCAATCCCCTTCCGCTGCCATGCCGCAACCCTCGACCATCGTGGTCATCGACGACGCCGTCGACCTCGTCGAGTCGGTTCTCATGCTGCTCGAGCTCGAGGGCTACCGTGCCCTCGGCGCCGTCGATGGGCCGACCGGCATCCGCGTCGCCGAAGAAGCCGGCGCAGATCTCGTCGTCCTCGACTTCATGCTGCCCGGCATGGACGGGGCCGCGATCGGCAAGGCCTTGCGCGCCCACCCCGCCCTCGGCGGCGTCCGGATCGTGATGTGCAGCGCCACGCCCGAACCCAGCGTGCGCAAGTCGTTCACGGGCTACGACGTCTTCCTCACCAAGCCGGCCGTTCCCAAGACCTTTCTCGCCGCCGTGCGCGACCAGCTCTCGGCCGCGCCCTGGTCCGGGGCGCCCGCGCCGTGACGACCACGCGGCGACGACTCAGGAGCCGGTCATGCGCAATCTGCGCGCCGCGTCCTCGGCCCGGGCATCGTCGACCTCGCGCAGCACGCTGGCCACGTCGACCGGGCCGAGCACCTTCTTGAAGCGGCCGGTGAGCGCCCTGCCTTCGGCCAGCTCGCCGCGCTCGTAAGCGGCCCAGATCTCGTTGCCGTAGTCGGTGGCGAGCAGCTCGGGCGCGAAGCGGCCGAAGAAGTTGCGCAGGTTCTCGACGTCGCGCAACAGCATGCGCTGGGCGTGGTTGTTGCCGGCGGCGTCGACGGCCTGCGGCAGGTCGATGACCACCGGCCCGTCGGCGGCGAGCAGGATGTTGAACTCGGAGAGATCGCCGTGGACGATGCCGGCGCCGAGCATGCGCACGACCTCGCCGATCAGTGCCCTGTGGTGGGCGCGTGCTTCGTCGGCATTGAAGGCGACGTCGTTGAGGCGCGGCGCGGCGTCGCCGGCAGCGTCGACAACGAGCTCCATCAGCAGCACGCCGTCGTGGAAGTTGTAGGGCTTGGGCACGCGCACGCCGGCGGCGGCCAGGCGATAGAGAGCGTCGACCTCGGCGCTCTGCCAGGCCGCCTCGGTCGCCTCGCGGCCGAACTTCGTGCCCTTGGCCATGGCCCGTGCCTGCCGCGAGTTCTTGACCTTGCGGTTCTCGGTGTAGTCGACGGCCTGGCGAAAGCTGCGCGCGTTGGCCTCCTTGTAGACCTTGGCGCAGCGCGTCTCGTCGCCGCAGCGGACGACGAAGACCATCGCCTCCTTGCCGCTCATGAGCTGCCGGGAGACGCCGTCGATCAGGCCTTCGTCGAGCAGCGACTGCAGGCGGGCGGGCGTTTTCATGGCGCCATTCTCCCTGCCCGCGGGGCAGAGGTCCCCGGCTAGTGGCGCGGCAAGCGGACGCTGAAGACGGTCTCGCCGCCCGGCGCCGAATCGACCGTGACGCGGCCGTGATGGGCCTGCACGATCTGCTCGACGATGTAGAGGCCGATGCCGAGGCCGGACGTGGAGCCCGATGCGTGCCGACCGCTGCGGAAGGGATCGAAGATATGCGGCAACAGCTCGGCCGGGATGGTGCCGGCGTTGGCGACCGAAAAGACCACCGCGGCCGGGTCGCTGCCGTCGAGCCGCACCCGCACCGGGGCTTCGGCATCGCCATGGCGAACGGCGTTGCCGATCAGGTTGGAAGCCACCTGCGCCATGCGGTCGGCGTCCCAGGTGCCGACGCTGTCACCGGCCTGACGCCAGTCGATGGTGCGATCGGGCTCCGAGGCCTGGCACTCCTGGACGGCGCGCAGCAGCAGCGGGCCGAGGTCCATCTCGGCGCGATGCACGGCGATGCCGCCTGCCAGCCGCGCCCGCGCCAGGTCGAGCAGGTCGCCGATCATCCGGCTCATGCGCTTGCCGCTCGACTGGATACGGGCGGCGGCCTTCTTCGTGGCCTCGTTCTCGGCGCGGCGCTCGATCACCATGGCCGACATCAGCATGGCGCTGAGCGGGCCGCGCAGGTCGTGGCCGAGCATCGCCATCAGCATCTCGGACAGGCGCAGCGTCTCGGTGCGCTCGAGCAGTTGCTGCGCAAGCTGCTGCTTCTGGCGTTGCAGCTGGAAGAAGACCTCGGCCTTGTTGACGAGCACGCGCGGCTCGACCGGCTTGTGCAGGAAGTCGACGGCACCGCTGTCGTAGCCCTTGAAGACACGGCGCTGGTCGTGCTCGCCGGCGGTCAGGAAGATGATCGGAATGTCGCGCGTGCGCTCGCTGCCGCGCATCAGCTCGGCGAGCTCGAAGCCGTCCATCTCCGGCATCTGCACGTCGAGGAAGGCGAGCGCCACCTCGTGCTGCAGCAGGAGCTCGAGCGCCTCGGCTCCCGAGCGCGCCAGCAGCAGCTCGAGGCCGCTGCGGCGCAGCAGCGCCGACAGCACCAGCAGGTTCTCGTCGAGGTCGTCGACGAGCAGGCACTTGACGACGGGCGCCGGCAGCGCCTGGCCAGCGACGACGGTACTCATGTCGGGGTGCTTTCGCCGAGACCGGCCAGCAACCGGCCGATCGCCTCGAGCGACAGCACCTGGCTGTCGGGGTTGCGCTGCAGCGCCGAGGCCGGCATCACCGAGACCTGAGCGCTGCCAGGATGCTGCACGACGAGGCTGCCGCCGGCCGCTGCCACTGCCGCCAGGCCGGCGGCGCCGTCCTGGTTGCCGCCGGTGAGAACGACCCCGAGCAGACGGTCGCCGTAGAGGTCGGCAGCGGACTCGAAAAGAACATCGATGGCCGGGCGCGAGAAGTTGACGGGTTCATCGGTGGACAGGGCGATCCGGGGACCTTCGTCGAGCAAAAGATGATAGTCGGGCGGTGCCACGTAGACGGTGCCGGCAGCTACCGGTTCCTTGTCCTGCGCCTCGCGCACAGGCAGCGCGCAGCGCTCCTGGAAGATGCGCGCCAGCAAGCTCGGCCGGTCGCGGGGCAGGTGCAGCACGATGAAGAACGAGGCCCGCGTGCCGATGGCGATCCGCGGCAGCAGCGTGCACAGCGCCTCGACGCCGCCCGCCGAAGCACCGATCACGACCGCGTCGAAGCGCTTCGCCGGCAAAGACGGCGCCTGCGCATTCATGCGCCGTCGCGCTTCTGGTAGATGCGCTCGTCGCGCACCAGCTCGTCGAAGGCGTCGGCATGGGCCGAGAAGCGCACCGATTCCCTGGCGCCGATGCCGAGGAAGCCCTTGCGACAAAGGGCATCGCGAAAGAGACCGAGCGAGCGGTCCTGCAGCGCGCGGTCGAAGTAGATGAGCACGTTGCGGCACGACACCAGCTGGACCTCGGCGAAGACGCTGTCGGTGGCCAGGCTGTGGTCGGAAAAGACGACGTTCTTGCGCAGCGCCTTGTCGAAGACGGCATTGCCGTAGGCGGCCGTGTAGTAGTCGGAGAGCGAAGAGCGTGCACCCGAGCGATGGTGGTTGGCCGTGAAGCCGGCGACGCGGTCGAGCGCGTAGACGCCGGCCTCGGCCTTCTGCAGCGCCTTGGCGTTGATGTCGGTCGCGTAGATGATGGTGCGCGCCAGCAGGCCTTCCTCGCGCAGCAGGATGGCCAGCGAGTACACCTCTTCGCCGGCACTGCAGCCGGCGACCCAGATCTTCAGCGACGGATAGGTCCGCAGCATCGGCAGCACGGTGTGGCGCATCGCCGCGAAATAGCCGGGGTCGCGGAACATGTCGCTGACCTGCA
>JAYTYH010000530.1:0-2475 GCA_043742485.1 Rhizobacter sp. | reverse complement strand
CTGCCGGGATGCGGCCGGCGCGGATGTCGTCGTACCAGAACTTGTGGTGCTCCTCGGCCCAGTGCTCGTCGACGTAGCCCGTCTTCATGGCGCGGAAGGAGCCGCGCATGCCGATGCTGCCGATGTAGATGTGGCCGAGGAACACGACCATGATGAAGACGGCAGCGATCGAATGGATGATGTGCGCGAGCTGCATGTCGTCGCGCACGTAGAGCAACCCGGGTACCAGCTTGTCAAGCACCAGACCGGAGCCGACGACGATGCTGCCGAGCAGGAAAACGCCACCCCAGAACACGATTTTCTCGCCGAAGTTGAAGCGGCCGGAGGGCGGGTCCTCGCCGCCGAACAGACCGCCGCCCTTCAGCAGCCAGTTCAGGTCGCCGCGGGCTGGCCAGTTGCTGCGCAGGAACGTGAAGAAGACGATCACGAGCGAGACCGCGAACAGCGGCCCGAAGAAGTTGTGGGCAGTCTTCAGGAACCACGTGAGCCAGCCGAACAGCAGGCCGCCGGTGAGCGGCAGCAGCGAGAACTTGCCGAATGCCATCACCAGGCCGGAGATGGCGAGCACGCAGAAGGCGATCGCATTGCTCCAGTGCGCAGCGCGCTCGAAGTACGTGAATCGTTCGATGAACCGGTTGCCGGTGTTGGTGGCGTGGCCGATCGGCCCGCGGCGCCAGTAAAAAAGGCCCATGGCGAGAACGACGATGACGAGCAGCGCGCCGCCGTAGGGAACGATCCACCAGTTGCGAATCTGCCGCCAGGCTTCGCCGGCGGTCGCGGTCCGCGTGCCGGGGTACGACGTGAAGGGCTGGATGAGCACACCATGCTCGCCCATCTGCAGGTTATTAACGGTGCCGGCATGCTTGCCGGAATCGCGAACGCCGCGCCAGAACGGCGCGTTATTGCCGGGCTGGGTGATGGCTCGACGCGCGTTCGTCTCGTTCGGCTGCGGCTCGGCGGGAACAGCGCTCGCCGCCGCGGCGGAAAGAGTGCCTTGCGGGGCTTCCGGCTGGGCCGACGCTGCCCCGCACAAAGCCAGCGTGGCCAGGCTGGCCAGAAGAGCGCGAAGGATCGTGCGGTGCATCGCTGGCTTCACCGCGGCGCGTAGTCGTTTTGAGCTTGTGCCCGCTTTTTCATCTGAGCATCCCAGCTCGCCTCGTTGCCTGGCGTCCATCCGGCGGCGATGAAGCCGTTGTCGTTGATCTGCCAGGTGGCGCTGTCGGTCTTCTTCGCGGTACCGACCGGAATGGTCTGCACGCGCTCGCCGCAACCGGCCAGCGACAGGGTGACCGAAAGTGCTGCGAGAGCCGACCGCAAGAGTGCGCGCATCATGATTTTCCGGCCGCCGGCTGCACCGCCGGAACACCCGTCGTGGGCTTGCCGTAGGCCGTGCCCCAACCCCAGACTTCGCTGCCCTTGCCCCGATTGAGGACGCGCGTGCGAAAGATGTCGGCGACGACGTCGCCGTCGCCGCCGAGCAGCGCCTTGGTCGAGCACATTTCGGCGCACGCCGGCAGCTTGCCCTCGGCGAGGCGGTTGCGGCCGTACTTCTCGTACTCGGCCTCACTGCCGTTCGCTTCCGGGCCGCCAGCGCAGAAGGTGCATTTGTCCATCTTGCCGCGCAAGCCGAAAGTGCCGTTGGTCGGAAACTGCGGCGCTCCGAACGGGCAGGCATAGGAGCAGTAGCCGCAGCCGATGCAGATGTCCTTGTCGTGCAGCACCACGCCTTCAGGCGTGCGGTAGAAGCAGTCGACCGGGCAGACGGCCATGCACGGCGCATCAGAGCAATGCATGCAGGCCACCGAAATGCTGCGCTCGCCCGCGACGCCGTCGTTCAGCGTCACGACGCGACGCCTGTTGACGCCCCAGGGCACGTCGTGCTCGGCCTTGCAGGCGGTGACGCAGCCGTTGCACTCGATGCAACGCTCGGCGTCGCAAATAAATTTCATTCGTGCCATGGGTGCTGTTCCTTTACGTGACCGCGCGCTCGACCTGGCAGACCGTCGTCTTCGACTCCTGCATCATCGTGACGCTGTCGTAGCCATAGGTCGTCGCCGTGTTGACCGCTTCGCCGCGCACGATCGGAAAGGCGCCGTCCGGGTAGTAGGGCTTGAGGTCGGCGCCCTGCCAGCGGCCGGAGAAGTGGAACGGCAGCCAGACCGTCTCGCGATCGACCCGTTCGGTGACGAGGGCGCGGACCAGGATCTTGGCGCCGGTCGGCGACTTGACCCAGACCTGCTCGCCGTCGCGGATGCCGCGGTCATTCGCCGCGACCGGATTGATCTCTACGAACATCTCTTTCTGCAGCTCGGCGAGCCACGGGTTCGACAGATTCACCGAATTGACGATCGCGCGGCCGCCGAGGTGTTTGAGGGCTTCTTCCAACACGTCGATCTGCGTCGTATCGACCATGATCGGAATGTTTACCGCAGTGGCGAAGCGCGTCATCACCTCGCCCATCTCCTTCTTTTCATC
>JAYTYH010000529.1:0-2804 GCA_043742485.1 Rhizobacter sp. | reverse complement strand
TCGTAGAGGTCGAGCGGCGAGCCCATCTGCTCGATGCGGCCGTCTTTCATGACGACGATCTTGTCGCCCATCGTCATCGCCTCGATCTGGTCGTGGGTGACGTAGACCGAGGTCGTCTTCAGGCGCTGGTGCAGCTCCTTGAGCTCGCTGCGCATTGCCACGCGCAGCTTGGCGTCGAGGTTGGAGAGCGGTTCGTCGTAGAGAAAGACCTGCGGGTCGCGGACGATCGCCCGGCCCATGGCGACGCGCTGGCGCTGGCCGCCCGAGAGCTGGCGCGGATAGCGCTCCATCAACTCGGAAAGCGCCAGGATCTCGGCGGCGCGCGCGACCTTGCCGTCGATGGTGGCCTTGTCTTTCTTGGCAAGGACGAGAGAGAAGGCCAGGTTCTGGCGCACCGTCATGTGCGGATAGAGCGCGTAGTTCTGGAACACCATTGCGATGTCGCGTTCTTTGGGTGGCACGTCGTTGACCTTGCGAGCGCCGATCCGGATCTCGCCGCCGCTGATCTCCTCGAGGCCGGCGATCATGCGCAGCAGAGTCGACTTGCCGCATCCGGAAGGGCCGACGAGCACGGTGAACGAGCCGTCGGCGATGTCGATGTCGACACCGTGCAGCACGGCGGTTTCGCCGAAGCTCTTCCGCACTCCCTGGATCGTGACGCTGGCCATCTTCGCTTCAATGAGGGCACCCGTGCCCCGCCGATGGCGCGAAGTATCGACACGGCGGGGCGCCACCGCCATGGGGACAAACCGGTAGGCCGCGACCGCGCGCGATTCGTATGATGACCCGACCACTATGCTGATTCGCGCCGGCCATCACGTCCCTTTCGCCCCGCCCGACCCGCCGCCGCTGGTCGCCGACCGGCTCTCCGACCGGCTCGCGGCGCGCCTCGGCGGCCAGATCGACGCCGGTGCCCTGCGCCCCGGCGACCGCCTGCCGACCGAGCAGCGGCTGGCGGCCACGCACGGCGTCTCGCGCACCGTCGTCCGCGAAGCCGTGCACCAGCTCAAGTCGCGCGGGCTGCTGCGCTCGCGCCAGGGCTCGGGCGTGTTCGTGACTGCCGCGCCGGCCGGCGAATCGCTCACCCTGGACCTCGCCCTGATCGCTTCCGTCGACGACGTCCTGCGCATCCGCGAGGTCCGTCGCGCGCTCGAGGCCGAGACCGCGGCGCTGGCTGCCGGCCGTGCCAGCCGGACCCAAGTGCTCGGCCTGCGGCGAGCGCTGCGCGCCATCGACCGCAGCGCCGCCGAGGGCCGCGACGGCGTCGAGGAAGACCTCGCTTTCCACCGCCTGCTCGCCGAAGCGGCCGGCAATCCGCACTTCGGCAGCCTGCTCGAGTTTCTCGAGCGGTACACGAAAGAAGCGATGCGCGTGACGCGGCGCAACGACGCCACCCGCGCCGACTTCGTCGACGCCGTGCGCCTCGAGCATGCGGCCATCGTCGACGCCATCGCCGCTGGCGACGCTGCGCTGGCGCGGCGCCGCGCCGTCCAGCACATGCGCGGCGGCGACCGACGCATGCGCACGGCGGCACCTCTCGACACCCCCAGGAGACTCGACCGATGAAGATCCTCATCACCGGCGGCGGCGGCTTCATCGGCTCGCGGCTGGCCCGGACCCTGCTCGACCGCGGCAGCCTCGGTGGCCGCAGCATCGAGCGCATCGTGCTCGCCGACCAGGTCGGGCCCCGCGCCGAGCTCACGTGCGACGGCCGCGTCGAGAGCCGCGTCGGTGCCCTCGCCTCGCAATGCGAGGCGCTGGGGCGCGAAGGCTTCGACGGCGTCTTCCATCTCGCCTCGGCCGTGTCGGGCGAATGCGAGGCCGACTTCGATCTCGGCCTGCGCTCCAACCTCGACACGACACGGGCCCTGCTCGACGCCTTGCGCGCCGCCACGGGGCGCGGCGGCGCCGTGCCGAAGCTGGTGTTCTCGAGCTCGGTGGCGGTATTCGGCCCCGACCCGTCGGTGGCGATGCCTGCGCTCGTCGGCGACGACACGCTGCCGACCCCGAAAACCTCCTACGGCACCCACAAGCTGATGTGCGAGCACCTCATCGCCGACTACTCCCGCAAGGGCTATGTCGACGGTCGCTCGGCGCGGCTCATGACGGTGACGGTGCGGCCGGGCAAGCCGAACGGCGCCGCCTCGTCGTTCTTCTCCGGCATCGTGCGCGAGCCGCTGGCCGGCGTCGAGGCGATCTGCCCGGTCGATGCCGATGTCTCGCACCCGCTCACTTCAGCGGCGCGCACGGTCGAGGGCCTGATCGCCATTTACGAAGCCAGCCTCGAGCAGCTCGGCGGCCGGCTGGCGCTCAACCTGCCCGCCGTCAACGCCACCGTGGCCGAGATGCCGGCCGCGCTCGAAGAAGTCGCGGGGCCGGCGGTGCGCGAGCGCGTGCGCTTCGTGCGCGACGAGAACGTCGCCCGCATCGTCGCCAACTGGCCGCGCGGCTCCACCGCGGCGCGCGCCAACAAGCTCGGCCTGAAGCCCGACCGCGACTTCGCCGACATCATTCGCCAGTACATCGCCGACTGCCGCGCCAGTCCCAGCGGCGACGCGGCGCTGCGAGGACTCTCGACGGATCGCCAGAAATGAAGGAACTCCAGCCATGAACACCATCGATCTGCAAGGCCGTGTCGCCATCGTCACCGGCGGCGCCCAAGGCATCGGCTACGCCATCGCCGAACGCATGCTCGCCTCGGGCGCCACCGTCGTACTCTGGGACGTCGACGAAGGCAAGCTCGCCGAAGCGAAGGGAATGCTCGGCGGTCCCGGCCGGGTCTTCACCGAAAAGGTCGAGCTGAC
>JAYTYH010000528.1:0-2684 GCA_043742485.1 Rhizobacter sp. | reverse complement strand
CTGGCCAACTCGGACACCAAGTAGGTGGGGATGGCCGAAGAGTCGGCAAATGGCTCACCCATGCCGGCGACCACGCGAGGCAGCAACGAGACCACATCGGGGCGCAGCACGGCTTCTGTATGGTCCGTCCCGAAGTGGGTCGCAAGAAGCCTGGCGGCGTGGACTCAGGTAGTCGTAGTCCTCGTGATTCGAACAAAGCACAGATCGGGCCGAGTTATGCAGAGCATCCCTAACTTGTCCGCGTCGATGTCAATATTGGATCAGCGACGACAAACGTCCTTTATTCAAACATGAAGGTTCTGTCGTGATGAGCGCGGCCCGTTAGGTCGGGTCATGGAGTTTGCCGGTACCAAGATGATTGAAGCGCTGCGCCGAGTGGTTCAGCGGATGCACTACACGCTGGAAGTGATGCTGGTGTGTGTGCGTTGGTACCTTCAACGTTCGCAGTGGCGCGGCCCCCGCCAAGCCCTTGTCGGCGCTAGCGTGCCAGAGCAAGCAATACGGCGGCCCTAACGCCGGTGCGCAAGAGTTCGTAAATCGGCCGGGCCTCGGCCTCCGAGGTCATTGCGACACAAGGTCGCTGCGGACCTGTGGCGGCCGATGTCTGGTCTGCAGCGAACGGCAGCAGAGGCGGACGCGGCTCGCGCCGTACGATGGCGGGCAAAGACGCGATAGGCGGCGTCGAAGAAAATTCACGATGGATGCACAGGTCGATCGGCATGCTGAATGCCGCAGCGCGACTGACTCACAGGGAGCCGACATGCTCGAAAAACTTCCCGACGCCATCGGCCACGCGTTGCGCGGCCAGCGTGCCGGCCTCGACAAGATCGCGTTCCACGCCGTCGATCTGCGCGCCGGCATGGCATCGATCGCCGTCGCCAGCCTGGCCTTCGCCGACCATGCGCCGATTCCCGCGCGCTACACGGCCGACGGCGAGGGCGTATCGCCGCCGTTGCACTGGACGGGCGTTCCTGTCGGCGCCGCGACGCTCGTGCTCATCGTCGAGGACGCTGACGCGCCGACGCCGCAACCGCTCGTTCATGCCATCGCAGTCGAACTGCCGGCCGGCGACGGTGCGCTTTCCGAAGGCGCGTTGCCGAGCGCCGACCACGACGGTGTCGGCTTGGAGGTGGGCCGCAATTCGTACCTGCAGACGAGCTGGCTACCGCCCGACCCGCCGCCCGGCCACGGCGTGCACCGTTACGCCTTCCAGCTGTTCGCCCTCGAGGCCGGCGCCCAGTTCAGCGATTCGCCTGGCCGCGAAGCGGTGCTCGAGGCCATCCGCGACCACGGCTTGGCCAGTGGCTGCCTGATCGGTACCTACGAGCGCCCCGACACGTCGATCGGCACCCGCGAGGGCGAGGCCGTCGCGACCGGCAGGGTGCCGCCGCTGGCGGCGACCTAGCAAGGCGTCAAGAGTTGGCACACGACGAAATGGCGCACGTTCCCGGCGCCGGACGGCGACGCGACAATCGCAGCGTGCTCGACTTTTATCCGCTCCGCAATCGCCGCCTCAGCTGCGGCATCGTGCTGTTCGTAGAAAGCCGCGAGTTGCTGCTCTGCCACGTCACCGGCCAGCGCCACTGGGACCTGCCTAAAGGCGGCATCCATGCCGGCGAGACCCCGTTGCAGGGGGCCCTGCGCGAGACCTGCGAGGAGACCGGCCTCTGCCTCGACGGCGCCACCGCCCTCGACCTCGGCCGCCACGCCTACACGGCGAAGAAGGACCTCCACCTCTTCGCGATGCTGACCGAGCGTGTCGATCCGCGCGAGCTCCATTGCGACAGCTGTTTCATCGAGCGCGGCAGCGGTCGCGAGCGCCCGGAGATGGACGGCTTCGGCTGGTTCGGCTTCGACCGCGTCGCAGAGCTGTGCACGCCCAAGCTGGCGGAGCTGCTCGGGACGCGGCTGGGTCTCGAGGCGACCTTCGGCGATGTCGTGGGCCGGAGCGATCGCATCGAGCTTGGCGTTTGCACCAGTGCCAGCGCCGAGCCGCTCGCTGCCTGAAGCGTCGGCGCTCCGACCCGGTCAGCGCGAGAGCGCCAGCTTCACCCCGAAGCCGATCATGAAGACACCCGCGGCGCGGGTCATCAGTCGGCCGATGGCCGGGTTGGCGCGCAGGCGCTCGGCCAGGTGGTGCGTCAACAGCGTCACGATCAGGCCGTAGCACAACGTCAGCACCGCGATGGTCGCGGCCATCACCGCGAACGTGGCCAGCCCGGCATGCCGGGACGGGTCGACGAAGAGCGGAAAGAACGCCATGTAGAAGACGATCGCCTTCGGGTTCAGCAAGGTGATCGTGAACGCCTGGCGGAAGTACTGGCCGGTGCGGATGTGCAGCACCGGCGCGCTGCCGGGTTTGGCGAGCAGCATGCGCAGGCCCAGCCAGGCGAGGTAGCCGGCGCCCAGCCATTGCACGGCGCGAAAGGCGGGCGGCCAGGCGGTCAGCAGCGCCGCGACGCCGGCCACGGCGAGCCACATCAACACCTGGTCGCCGGCGATGAGGCCGAGCGTGGCGGCGAGCCCGCCGGTGCGACCGCCCTTGCTGGTCGACGTGATGAGGGCGAGGTTGCCCGGCCCCGGGATCAACAGGAAGACGACCACGGCGACGACGAAAGAAGAGGTGTCGGCGATACCGAACATGGGCTGCGACCGCGAAGGGGAAACGATTGTCGCGCCGGCTC
>JAYTYH010000527.1:0-5702 GCA_043742485.1 Rhizobacter sp. | reverse complement strand
GGGCCTGGCCAACCTCTATCTGGCTCGGCATCGCTTGGCATGAGTTCGTCCGGAGCGGGCGCATCGAGCACCTGCGAGGCACAGACGCAGACCAAGTCGCCGAATTCGAGCTCCTGCGCAGCGCCAAACGACCTTGCTCATGACAACACGACGACCTCCTGAAATCGGCAGTTGTTCAGCGTAGCCTTAGGCCTCGGACAATGGCAGCGTGTGAGAAATGGTGACGTCGGGAGCGAGATCCCCCTCCTGCCTTAGAACCTTACCGCTGGAATCTTCAAGCTCGAGAGTGGCAAGCTCGGTCTCGGTCGACCTACCCTCGGCTTCATATCCGACCGCATCGATGGAAGCGTCCACCTCGCGAGAGTCGGTGCTGTCGATGCTGATCGCAGCTGGGTCGTCCACATCGTCGAAGTTGATCGGTTCGACGCCGTAGGTCGTTCTCGCAAAATCAATCCGATATCGATGTCGATCTTCGCGGCGCCGCAGCACCCCGCCGAACGGCCGGCTCGGGAGCGTCTGCGAGCTGGCCAAGACGGGCGGGTGCCGCACAAGCCAGTATCTGGCACGCCGAGGCGAGCCACCGCTGGCTGCTCGATCGCGTGCGGCCGCTGTGCGTCGACCTCGAGCACGGCAGCAGCGAAGCGGTCAAGCGCGTGGTGGCGGGGGGCATCGGCGTCGGCTGCCGGTCGCGCGAGGCGGTCGCGGAGGCGCTCGCTGGCGGCTGGTTGGTCGAGGTGCGCACGCGCTTGCCCCGCGCGGCGCGGGCGCTTTCCATCGTGGCGCACCGTGTCAGCAACCCGGGGGCACGTGGCATTCGTCGCGGGGTGCCTTGCGACCGCGGCCGGCGCGATGCTTGACCGTGCCGCTGGTTCAGCGGTCGCGCCGGCGGAGCGCAATGCGTGCCTGCGCCGCCGCCTCGTAGACGGCTGAACGAAATGCCGAAAGCCCCGGGTCGGCGCCGGTGTCACGCGGGTACACGAGCACCACCGGGCTGAGCGGCAGTGCCGGGCGCGAACGCAGTATGCGCACGGCACCGCTGCGCTGGTGGCGACGCGCCACCGATTCCGGCGCGATCGACAGGAACCGCGTGCTTGCCACCAGGGCGAGGTTGGTCTCGAATGACCGCGCCTCGATGAGCGGGCGCACGGCGGGCAGGCCGCATTCGGTCCAGAAGCGGTCGAAGCCGACTCGCGACGCCGTCTCGGCGTCAGGAAGCACCCAGTCGTGCTGGGCGAGGCGGGCGAGCGAGACCGTGGCACCGGGCAGGTCGCGATTGCTTGCGGCGCAAATGATGACCGTGCGCTCGTCGTAGAGGCGGTCAACGACGATATCCCGGTCACCCCGGTCGCTGCCCACGGCGCGCAGGATGGCGAAGTCGAGCCGACCTTCCATCACTGACCCGTAGAGCGCCGTCGAGCTGCCCTCGGTGAGGTGAAAGCGCAGCCCGGCTTCGCCCACGGCGCGCGGGCCGGGAGCCGCCGGATAGACACGCTGCAGCAGGGCCGGCATGAGCGTGTGCATCGCGCGCGCGATGCAGCCGAGCCGGATCGGGGCGCGCGCGTGCGCCGCCGATTCGTCGAGCCGCTCGAACCCACGCAGCAGCACACGCGCCTGAGCGACGACGGCTGCACCCCCCGGCGTCGCGCGACTACCGTGCCGCGTTCGCTCGAACAGAAGGCAGCCACCCACCAGCGCCTCGGCTTCGCCGAGCAGGCGCGACATTGCCGGCTGCGAGACGCCAAGATCGCGCGCCGCGGCGTGCACCGAGCGGTGCTCGTCGACGGCGACCAGGGCCTCGAGGTGGCGGCGCTGCAGGGTGGTGGCGATGGGTGGTTCTTGATGCAGAAATATGCATCGCGGTATACCAACAATATATCGTTTACGGTATGCATTGTTGCGGCCGACTTCGACCCTGCTCTTCGATCGCTCACAGGACCATTGCATGCCGCACCTCACCGTCAGCCCCCTCGCCTCGGCTCTCGGCGCCGAAGTCTCCGGCATCGACCTCGCCGCACCGCTCGCCTCGGCCACTCTTTCCGAGCTGAAGGCTGCCTGGGGCGAGCACCTTGTCCTACGCTTTCGCGGCCAGGCGCTGTCCGATCCGGAGCTGCTGGCTTTCAGCAGGCTGCTCGGGCCGCTCGACCCGCCCGGCCCGAACCCCTACGGAAAGCCGTTCCTCGACGATTTTCCCGAGATCAACGTCATCTCCAATGTCAAAGTCGGCGGGGCGCCGATCGGCAACCTCGGCGACGGCGAGGCAGTCTGGCATTGCGACATGACCTACGTCGAGTCGCCGCCCCGTGCCGCCATGCTGCACGCGCTCGAGATCCCGGAAAGCGGCGGCGACACCTACTGGTCGAACATGTACCTCGCCTACGAGACCCTGGCACCGGCGCTGAAGGAGCGCATCGCGGGGCTGCGCGCCGTTCACGACGCCACCTACAACAGCGCCGGCATGATGAGGAAGGGCATGAAGGAATTGAACGACCCGCGCGATGCCCCCGGCGCCCGCCATCCGATAGTAATCCGCCACCCCGACACCGGGCGGCCCGCGCTCTTTCTCGGCCGCCGCCGCAACAGCACCATCGTCGGCATAGCGCTCGCCGAGAGCGATGCGCTGCTCGACATGCTCTGGGCCCACGCCACGAAGCCCGAACTCACCTTCAAGCAGGTCTGGCAGCTGCACGACCTCGTGCTGTGGGACAACCGCTGCACCCTGCACCGCCGCGACGCGTTCGACCCCGAAGCGCGCCGCGTCATGCATCGCACCCAGATCAAGGGGCCTGCGATCGAGGCGGCCTTCGCGGCGTGAGCACCCTTTCGCTGCACCTCCCGATCGAGCGCGTCGAGGTCTTCGGCGTCGCCGTGCCACTGGTCGGCCCCGGCTTTCGCAACGCGTACATCGTCAAGAAGGCGCAGAAGAGCGCCGTCGTGCGGCTGACCGCCGCCGACGGCAGCGTCGGCCTCGGCAACATCGATCCGTCGCCCGGCTACTCGGTCGAGACGATCGAACAGTCGCTCGCCGCGCTGCGCGACCGCCTCGCGCCCGTGGTGCAGCGGCAGGATGCCGGCAACCCGCACCGACTGGTGCAGGCGATGGACGCGGCGCTGGCGGGCCATCTTGATGCCAAGGCGGCGATCGAGATGGCCGCCATCGACATGCTGGCGCGCCGGCTCGGCATCCCCGTGCACCAGTACCTCGGCGGCGCCGTCGTCGAGCGCGTGCGCTTCAACGCCTGGATCGGCATCCTGCCGCCCGACGAAGCCGCGACCGAAGCGCGCAAGTGGTTCGACAAGGGCTTCCGCTCGGCCAAGATCAAGGTCGGCGGCGGCATCGCGGCCGACCGCGACCGCGTCGCCGCGGTTCGCGCGGCGGTGGGGCCTGCGATGGCGTTGCGCGCCGACGCCAATGCAGGCTACAGCGTCGACGATGCGATCGCGCTCGGCCGCCTGCTCGAGCCGCTTGACCTGCAGCTGCTCGAGCAGCCGGTCGCCGACCACGACCTCGCCGGCATGGCGAAGGTGCGCTTGGCGATCGGCATCCCGGTGATGGCCGACGAGTCGATCACCGACCACGCCAGCCTCGTCGCCGTGATCCGCGCCGGCTGCGCCGACATCGTCAAGCTCAAGGTGATGAAGCAGGGCGGCTTCCTGCGCTGCCGCCGCATGCTCGAGACGGCCACGGCGGCCGGCATGAAGGTGGTGATCGGCCACGGCTTCGGCCTCGGCGTCAACACCGTGGCCGAGATCATGCTCGCGGCGACCAGCGAGCACGTGCTCGAAGGGCTCGAATGCGTCGGCCCGATGAAGACGGCCGACGACATCGTCACCGCCAAGCTCGACCTGGACAGCGGCGCCATCGACCTGCCCCGCGGCCCCGGCCTCGGCGTCACGCTCGACGACCACAAGATCGCGCGCTATCGCTTCGACTTTTAAGCCAGGGAACCTCGCATGAACACGCTTCGCCGCTCGGCGCTGGTCGCGCTCGCAACGCTCCCGTTCGGCACCGCACGCGCCCAACCCGCCGCCGACTACCCGACGAAGCCGGTCACCGTGCTGGCGCCGTTCGCCGCCGGCGGCACCGTCGACATCGTCGCCCGCCTGCTTGCCCAGAAGCTCGGCGCCGATCTCGGCCAGAACTTCCTGATTGATAACCGCGGCGGCGCCGGCGGCCGCATCGCCACCGGCATGCTGGCCCATGCCGCGCCCGACGGCTACACGCTGATGGTCCAGCACATGGGCCTGGCGTTCAACGCGGGCCTCTACAAGAAGCTGCCCTACGACACGCTGAAAGACATCGTGCCGGTGGCCTACATCGGCGCCACGCCGAACGTGCTCGTCGTCAGCAATGACCTGCCCGTGAAGACCTTCGCCGACTTTGTCGCGCTTGCCAGGGCGAAGCCCGGCGCCATCAACTATGGCTCGGGCGGCCTCGGCAGCGCCGGCCACGTGGCGATGGAGGTGCTGCAGCCGGCGGCGGGCATCAAGCTGACGCACGTGCCGTACAAGGGCTCGGGGCCGGCGCTCGTCGACCTGATGTCGGGGCAGATCCAGGCCATGCTGCTGACGATTCCGGCAGTGATGCCCTTCATCCAGTCGGGCAAGCTGCGCGCGATCGTGACCTCCGGGCCGAGCCGCTCGCCGGCGCTGCCGAACCTGCCGACGATCGCCGAGTCGGGCCTGCGCAGCTTTTCCTACGAGCCCTGGTACGGCCTGTTCGCGCCGCGCGACACGCCGACGGCGATTCTCGACAAGCTGCACGCCGCGGTGAACAGGGCGCTTCAGGATGCCGACATCACCGGCAAGCTCGGCCAGCAAGGCCTCGAGACGAAGACCATGACGCGCGAGCAGTTCGCAGCGATCGTCGGGCATGACGTCGTGAGCTGGAGCAAGATCATCCGTGCGCTCGGCATCCAGAGCGACTAAACCAGCGCGGCGCCGCCCCTTACCCGGGTCTGGCCGCAAGGGCCGCATCGCCCACTAGGCAGGCGTCCGCTCATGCTCCACACCGTGGCGATGCTGAATAGGCCCCGCTTGAAGAAGCTGCACAAGTTGACGGCGCTCATCGTTGACATGCCGAACATCTGCAAACAACGGCGGATTCAGCTGGTCGATCCAACACGCTGAGGACTGTGTGCAGAAGGGGTGGAGCAGATGAAGTACCGGACCAACCTGCCCGGCGTCGTCTGCGCGCTCAAGGCTCAACTGGCCCCGGCTAAGTCGCAACCGCCTCGCCGACCGGCGACGGCTACGGCACCCCCAAGCAGGATCTTCCCGGTAGTCGTACGCGACTCGATCGTGACCTGGGCCTCTGACGCTCGATCGAGCGAAAGATTGCGATCGTCGATCACGACCTTCTGCATGCCCGAGCGGTACGCGGTGAAGACCGCAGAGCCGGCCTGCTCGCGCGCACCGAAAGGATTTGCGCAGAGCCCGGGAACAGCGAAAGAGACGCTTGTGATCCAGGAACAAGTCACCGTCGGACACTCGGCGCTGCCGGGCGAACGCGCGCTCATAGCGTCCGGTCGAGAATCCTTCGCGCGCACGCTGGCCTTGCCGTGCTCTTGTCTCTTGAGCCACTGCTTCGCAAGACCCTCGGGCAGCTTGGCGATGTCGCTGGGCCTGGCGGCGACGTGCCCCTGCAGATCGTCGCGGCCCCCGCGCGCTGGAGCACTCCGGCGGCCCGAGTCGGCCCGCCCCTG
>JAYTYH010000526.1:0-5568 GCA_043742485.1 Rhizobacter sp. | reverse complement strand
GTCATGGAAAACGTCGACGAGAGAGTACGTGAACTCGAAGCCCGCCTGGTCGCGCACGGCATCGTCCTGCAGACGATCGTGCGCATGCTCTCCGGGTCCGCGGTGGCCGAGTTGAAGGCCGCAGCTCAAGGCATCGACGACGCCGGCATGCAGGAGGCCAACCCCGACCTGCACATGCGCGGTGTCGCCGAAGAGATGTGGAGCATCCTCGAGATGGCGGGCTGATCGGCCCCGCCGCTCCTGCTCCTTCCGACACCTCCGTGCCCGGGCCGAGGTGGCGGCCGACGCCTACCGCTCGCCGTCGCCTCACGCGGGCGGCCATCGTCGTCACCGTGCTGGCCGTGCTCTGGACCGCGGCCTTCCTGTATGCGCCACCGCTGATCCGCCAGCAGGCGGAGCACGCCGCGAGCGCCGAGCTCGGCCGCCGCGTCGGCCTCGGCAAAGTCACCTTCAACCCGTGGACGCTCGAGCTCACGATCGACGGTCTCGATGTGGCCAGCGCCACGCCCGCCGCTGCTGTGCCGGCCGCGACGGCGGCCTCGGGGGCGATGGAGCCGCAACTGCGGATCGGGCGCATCCACGCCGACATCGCCTGGCTGTCGCTGCTGCGCTTGGCGCCCATCGTCGATCGCCTCGAGATCACGGCGCCGCGCCTGCGGCTGACGCGCAGCGCCGATGGTGGCCTCGATGTCGACGACGTCCTGCAACGCCTGGCCGCGAAAGACACTGCCGCCGACGCCGAGCCGGCCCGCTTCTCGCTCCACAACATCGTCGTCACCGCCGGCAGCGCCGACGTGATCGACGAGGCCGTGCAGGCCCGCCACCAGCTGCGCGGCCTCGAGCTCGCGGTGCCGTTCGTCAGCACGCTGCCTTCGCAGCGCGAGATCAAGGTCGAGCCGCGGCTGGCCTTCGTGCTCGACGGCAGCCGCTTCGATTCCGCCGCTGCGGCAACGCCGTTCAGCGCCACCGGGCAAGGTGAAGCGACCGTGAAGCTGCAGGACTTCGACGTCGCCCCTTTCCTCGGCTACCTGCCGAAGAACCTGCCGGTACGCTTGAAGTCGGCGCTGCTGAGCGCCGACCTGCGGCTGGCGTTCGAGCAGCGCCCGAAGCTCTCGTTGCGGATCAGCGGCACGGTCGAGGTCGGCCGCCTCGCGCTGACCGACGCGGCCGCGGGCGAGCTCGCAGGCGCCGGCAGCGTCAAGGTCACCATCGACGAGCTGCGGCCGCTCGAAGGCCTGGTGCGGCTGCGCAGGATCGATGTCGATGCGCCGCACGTGCTCGCCGTTCGCAACGCTGGAGGCAAGGTCAACCTGATGCTGGCGGCCGAGGCTTCCGGCGGCGCGCCGGTGCCGGTCGCGACGCTGCCGCTGCCGACGAGTGCGGCAAGTGCTGCGCGTGCGGCAGATTCAGCAAGTGCGGCAAGTGCGGCAAGTTCAACGAAGGCGGCGAGGGCGGCATCGGCGGCGACGGCGAGCTCGGCACCGTCGCGCTGGAAGGTCGTGCTCGCGGAGCTGTCGGTGCGGGCCGGCTCGCTCGACTGGCGCGATAGCGCCGTGTCGCCGCGCGCCGAGCTCACGGTGAAGAACTTCCTGCTCGACGCCCGCAGCATCGGCTGGCCGCTCGACGCACCCGTCGTCTTCAAGGGCGAAGGCACATTGGCCGGCGCCGGCGGCCAGGGCCGCTTCGCCTTCGACGGCCGCGGCAACGCTGCCGGCGCCGCGCTCACCGCCCGCGTCGACGCCATGCCGCTGACGCTGGCGGCACCCTATCTGCGCGCTGTGCTCGCCGCCCCGCTCGCCGGTGACCTCAGTGCCGTGCTCGCACTCGACTGGCGGCCCGGCGAACCCCAGGCCGTGTTCAAGGTGCAAGCCGAGCGCATCGCCGTCGACAAGCTGCGGCTCGGCGACGCCAAGGCGCCCGAGCTCGCTGCCGATCGCATCGAGCTCACCGATGCGCGCGTCGACACTGCGGCGCGTTCGGCGCGGCTTGGCAAGCTCGCCATGCAAGCGCCGCGCGTACGCCTGGAGCGCGATGCCGGAAAGCGCTGGAGCTTCGAGCGCTGGCGCGTGGCAGCGGCTTCGTCGGCATCGGCGCCGGCCGCGGCATCCGCCGTTGCATCTGCATCTGCATCTGCATCCGCATTCGCGACTGCCCCGGCATCGGCGACTCCGGCTGCGCCCTGGTCGCTCGCCATCAGCGACTTCGGCGTCGACAAGGGCCGCGTCGCCTTCATCGACGGCGGCCTCGCCGTGCCCGTCGCGCTCGACCTCTCCGACATCGCCCTGCAGCTCACCGGCTTCGCGCTCGATGCTCCCAATGCCGCGCCGTTCCGGCTCCACGCCCGCGTCGACGTGCCCGCGGGGCCGACCGGCGCGGCCGTCGGCAGCGGCTTCGCCGGCAGTGTCGATGCGCGTGGTGAGCTCGGCGCGATCGTGGCCGGCGTGCCCGGCTCGGCGAAGGCGGCGCTGGTGCTGAAGGACCTGCCGCTGCACCTCCTCGATCCCTACCTCGACGACGTGCTCGACATCGACGTGCAGAAGGCGCAGACCAGCTTCAAGGGCGACGTCGCCTACGAGGCTGGTGCCGCCGGCGCGCGCTTCGGCGTGCACGGCGACGCCACCATCGACGACTTTCGTGCCAACAGCGCGGCGGCCGATCGCGGCGCCCCGCAGCGGGCGCTGGCGATGGCGCTCGACGGCGGCGCCGGGCGCCAGCTGTTGAGCTGGAAGACGCTGTCGCTGCGCGGCATCGACGTTGCCATGGCGCCCGGCACGGCGACGCAGGTCGCGGTCGCCGAGACCGCTCTGAGCGACTTCTTCGCCAGCGTCGTGCTCGACGATACCGGCCGCATCAACCTGCAGAACGTCACCCGCGCTGCATCGGCTGCATCGGCTGCATCAGCCGTAACGGCGACAACGGCGACAACTGCCACATCGGCCACATCGGCCACATCGGCCACATCGGCCACATCGGCCACATCGGCCACATCGGCCGCGTCGAATCCGGCGTCCGCGGCGGTCGGCGCATCGTCTCTCGCACCGGTCGTCCGCTTCGGCCCGATCGGCGTCGTCGGTGGCCGCATCGCCTTCGCCGATCGCTTCGTCAAGCCGAACTACAGCGCCAATCTGAGCGAGCTGAGCGGCCGGCTCGGCCCGTTCTCGTCGCAAGGCGCCGGGCCCGGCCAGCCGCCGCTGCTCGCCGAGCTCGAACTGCGCGGCCGCGTCGAGGGCACGGCCTCGCTCGAGATCACCGGCAAGGTCAACCCGCTCGCCAGGCCGCTCGCGCTCGACGTCCGCGCCAAGGTCCGCGACCTCGAGTTGCCGCCGCTCTCGCCCTACGCCATCAAGTACGCCGGCTACGGCATCGACCGCGGCAAGATGAGCGTCGACCTCGCCTACGTGGTCGCGCCCGACGGCCAGCTCACCGCCACCAACAAGATCGTGCTCAACCAGCTCGCCTTCGGCGACAAGGTCGAGGGCGCGCCGGCCAGCCTGCCGGTTAAGCTCGCCGTCGCCCTGCTCGCCGACCGCCACGGCGTCATCGATCTCGACCTGCCGGTCAGCGGCTCCATCAACGACCCGCAGTTCTCGCTCGGCGGCCTGATCTGGGAGGTCATCGGCAACCTGATCGCGAAGGCAGTCACTTCGCCGTTCTCGCTCCTCGGCGCGGCGCTCGGCGGCGGCTCCGGCAGCGAGGTGTCGACGATCGAGTTCGCGTCGGGCACGGCTGCGTTGTTGCCGGCCGCGCGCGCCAGCCTCGACAAGATCGCGACCGCGCTGGCCGAGCGGCCGCAGCTGGCGCTGACGGTGACGGGCGAGAGCCGTGTCGCCGTCGAGCGCGAAGCCTGGAAGCGCGCGCGGCTGCAGCAGCTTGTTCGCGCCGAGAAGCGCCGCGCCGCTCTCGCCGCTGGTGCCGCCACGGATGCCGAAGTGACGGTGAGCGAAGCCGAATATCCGGCCCTGCTGAAAGAGGTCTACAAGCGCGCGGACATCGTCAAGCCGAAGAACGTGGTCGGCCTCGCGAAAGACCTGCCCAGCGCCGAGATGGAGGCCTTGCTCCTGGCCGGCATCTCCGTCACCGACGAGGCGATGCAGCAGCTCGCGGTGCGACGCGGCGTCGTCGTGCGCGACTACCTGGCGGCGCAGAAGCTGCCGACCCACCGGCTCTTCCTCGGCGCCCCGAAGACCGCCGGCAGCGACGCCGCCTGGACGCCACGCGCCGACCTGAAGCTGTCGACCGACTAACCGTTCGGCGTTCGGCGTTCGGCGTTTGGCCGAGCAGGCGCCGGAAGGCCTGCGCGAGCTGTGCCGGGTCGTGCAGCGGGGCGACGCCGCGGCGGCCGAAGATGCGCAGCGCGTCGGCGCCGCGTTGCGCCTCGAGAGCAACGCAGACGACGCGCACCGACCGCCGCGCCGCATCGCGCACGGCATGGCGCGCGTCTTCGACGAGCAGGCGGGGGTCGTGCACGTCGATGTCGTGCGGCTCGCCGTCGGAGAACACGATCACCCAGCGCGCGCCGTCGCTTCGGCCTTCGAAGCGGCTCGCGGCGTGGCGCAGCACTGCCCCCAACCGTGTCGAGCCACCCGGCCGCAGCGCGTACAAGCGCGCCTCCATCGCGGCGTCGGCCGACTCGTCGAACGCCTTGATCACTTGCATGTGCACCGCATGCCGGCCATGCGAGGCGAAGGCGGCAACGGCACAGGAAACTCCGTTCGACTGCAGCGCCCTGGCGGTAGCGGCGGCGGCTTGGGATGCGGTGTGCAGCACGCTCGGCCCGCCCGCGGTCAGCGATGCCACGGTCGACGCCGAGCTGTCGACGAGCAGCCAGACCGCCACGCGGCGGGCCTGCACGTCGAGGCTGCGGTAGACGCGGGCATCGGCCGGGATGCGCAGGCGGCAAGCGATGCGCCAGTCGACCAGGGCGCCGGCATCGAAGGCATCGCCTTCGTCGCTGTGCCCGGCCCGGCCGTGCTGCCGCGCCAAGGCGCGCAGCGGCTCGCGCAAGGTTGTATCGGCGAGTGATTCCGGCGGCGATGCATCGCCGAAGCGCGCGCTTGCGGCTCGGTGCGCGCGCTGCTCGACGACCGTGCACCAGTCGGGTCGCAGGCGCGAGATGAGGCGGTCCCACTCCGGGTGGCGAACGACGATGGCGTTGGCATCGGGCGGCGGCGGGTCTTCGCCGTCGTGACGCGCGCGGGCCGACACGGCGGCCGGTGGCGGTGGAATCGATGCGGCCGCCTCGGCCACGTCGGCGGCCCACATCCAGCGGTGGTCGTCGCGGTACGCCGGCTCCGGCCGGTACGTCTTCGCATTCAGCTGCAACCGCATTTGGCCGACATCGTGGCCGAGCCGCATCGCCGCCTGCCGCAGCTCGGCGGGCGTGCGCAACGCCGGCAGGCCGAGCCCGGCGTCGAGGAAGAAAAGCGCTCGACCCTTGCGCACCCAGGCATCGGGGTCGTCGTAGCCGGGGTCGACGAGGGCGCGGGCGAGCC
Source organism: Rhizobacter sp. (assembly GCA_043742485.1). GTDB lineage: Bacteria > Pseudomonadota > Gammaproteobacteria > Burkholderiales > Burkholderiaceae_C > Schlegelella_A. Next base: position 76 of record JAYTYH010000526.1, on the reverse strand, counting down.
GCTGCAGGAGCGCCTCGAAGCCGGTGCCGAGAACCGGCGTGGCGGTGTGCAGAGGTCGCCAGAGCCGTGCCAGCCC
>JAYTYH010000525.1:0-4233 GCA_043742485.1 Rhizobacter sp. | reverse complement strand
TCGACCGTGGCGCTGCGCAGGAACGCCGACGGCACGCCGAGCGCCGTGGTGCCCGCGAACTGCTTGTGCGCGGCCAGGTAACGCTCGAGCTGGGCGTCGCGAATCATCTTCTGGTCGGCCACGATCACGCCGCTGCCGCGAGCCGGCTCGCGCAGGTCGACGGGCACGAAAGTGGAATCTGCGGTCGAAGGCGAAGAGCTCTCGGTCCGCGCCACCGCCGTGTCTGCCGCCGGGGCGCTCAGGTCCGGTCGGACGACGGCGAAGGTGCCGACGACGAGCACGAAGCCTGCCGCCATCGAAGCCGGCAGCATCCAGCGCCCGCCGCGTCGGGCCGCGATCGACGCCGCCATCGGCATCGGCGCCATCACCACCGGCTCCGCCGCGAGGCGTTCACGCACGGCAGCGAGAAAGCGTGCATCGCGAGCGACGTCGCTGGCGAGCTCGTCGGAGCGCAGCACGTCGCCGATCAACTGCCAGGCATGCCAGTCGCGTCGGGCGCCAGCGTCGTCACGCCAAGTAGTGCACGCAGCGGCAGAGGCCGTGCCGCCGGTTTCGCCGTCGGCCAGCGCCGAAAGGCGTTCCCGGCTCGGGCAATCGTCATGAGGTCCTGTCGACATCCCACTCTCCAGATTCAAAAACACAACGCGCCGGCAGGCCGCAGCTACCGATCATCGACCATCCCGCAGGCTTCACCAACGGTCGCCGGCCCGGCTGTCGAGCATCGGCCTGAGCTTGGCCGCGATCGCTTCACGTGCCCGGAAGATCCGCGAGCGGACCGTCCCGATCGGGCAGTTCATCACCTCTGCGATTTCTTCGTAGCTGAGGCCTTCGATCTCACGCAAGGTGATCGCCTGTCGCAACTCCTCCGACAACGCTTCGACCGCAAAGTTCACCGCAGCCGCGATCTGCTTGCTGGCGAGGATCGCTTCCGGGGTGCCTTCGTCGCTGGGCTCGTTCTCTACGACCGAGGTGTCGTCGTCGTCGTCGCGGCTGGCCCGCGCCGACTCGGTGACGAGCGGGTCGCGCTTGAACTCCATCAGCTGCTTCTTGGCGGTGTTGACAGCGATCCGGTAGAGCCACGTGTAGAAGGCGCTGTCGCCGCGAAACTGCGGCAGCGCCCGGTAGGCGCGAATGAAGGTTTCCTGGGCGATATCGGGGATGAGGTCGACGTCGCGCACCATCCGGCCAACCAGCCGCTCGATCCGGCGCTGGTACTTGACGACCAGCATCTCGAAGGCCTTGACGTCGCCCTGCTTGACGCGCTCGACGAGCGGCGCGTCGACGTCGGGTGCGTTCATTCGGTCGACGACGCCGCGCGTAGCGCCGTGTCGCCTTGCGAGCGCGGCGCATGGACGGCGGCGCGCAAGGCGTGCCAGTCGGACGCGAGTCCCCGTCTTTGCGCCGGCAGCCAACGCGTCGTCTTCCGGTTTGCGTACCCGCTGACCGATATGAACGCAAGGAGCATGAACGAGCCGAGGTCCAGGGCGACAAAAAGCTCGCCCGTACGCGGCTCGGACTCGGGAGTGGCATCCGGAGCGAAAGTCCATCGTCCTTGCTGGCGGCGCAATGTGCCGGCCTCGACCCGGACCAGAGATACGGCGAGGCCGATCACGGCAAAAACGGAGAACACCGTGCCGGCCCAGACGAGCGGCCCAAGTGGCTCAGGCCAGAAGAACGTCCAGGCCAGAAGGGCGGCTACCGCACAAGACGAGACCACTGCGACCGTCGCCTGCCAGATGTCGAAGTGGCGCAGCGGTGCGGAGCAGGAAAGCCGGTCGCGCAGTATCGAGTCGCTGCGCGCTGTCACACCCGCTTGAACACCAGCGTGCCGTTGGTGCCGCCGAAGCCGAAGTTGTTTTTCATTGCGTACTCGATCTTCATTTCGCGTGCGGTGTTGGCGCAGTAGTCGAGATCGCACTCCGGGTCCTGATTGAAGATGTTGATCGTCGGCGGCGAGATCTGCTCCTTGACCGCGAGAACCGTGAACACCGACTCGATGCCGCCGGCGCCGCCCAGCAAATGGCCAGTCATCGACTTGGTCGAGTTGACGACGAGCTTTTTCGCACGGTCGCCGAAGGCCAGCTTGATGGCGTTGGTCTCGTTGACGTCGCCGAGCGGCGTCGAGGTGCCGTGGGCGTTGAGGTACTGCACGTCGGCGGCGTCGAGACCGGCCGAGCGCAGCGCCGCGATCATCGAGCGCTTCGGGCCTTCGACGTTCGGGGCCGTCATGTGGAAAGCGTCGGCGCCCATGCCGAAGCCGACCAGCTCGGCGTAGACCTTGGCGCCGCGGCGCTTGGCGTGCTCGTATTCCTCGAGCACGAGCACGCCGGCACCCTCGCCGAGCACGAAGCCGTCGCGGTCCTTGTCCCACGGCCGCGACGCGGTGGCGGGATCGTCGTTGCGCGTCGATAGCGCCCGGGCGGCCGCGAAACCACCGATGCCGAGCGGCGAGACCGTGGCCTCGGCGCCGCCCGCGATCATCACGTCGGCGTCGCCGTGCTCGATCATCCTGCCGGCCATGCCGATCGAATGCAGACCGGTCGTGCAGGCGGTGACGATGGCCAGGTTCGGGCCCTGGAAGCCGAACATGATCGAGACGTGGCCCGAGATCATGTTGATGATCGAAGCGGGCACGAAGAACGGCGTGATCCGGCGCGGCCCACGCTTCTCGAGCTCGGCCTTGGTCTCCTCGATCAACGGCAGGCCACCGATGCCCGAGCCGACCAGGCAGCCGATGCGTTGCGCTTCTTCCTCGCTCAGCTTGTCGTTCGTGTCCAGGCCGGCGTCGCGAACGGCCTGGATGGACGCCGCCAACCCGTAATGGATGAACGTGTCCATGTGGCGCGCATCCTTGGCCGGGAAATAGTCCTCGACCTTGAATCCCTTGACCTCGCCCGCGAACCGGCACGCGAACGCCGATGCGTCGAACCTGGTGATGTTGCCGATGCCCGATCGACCGGCCAGCAGGTTCTGCCAGCCTTCGCCCACGCTGTTGCCGACAGGGCTGATCAGCCCGAGCCCGGTGACGACGACGCGGCGGGTCATTTCTTCGCCTCTTGCCTAAGCCTTCTGGTGCTTCTGGGCGTAGTCGATCGCCAGCTGCACGGTCGTGATCTTCTCGGCTTCCTCGTCGGGAATCTCGATGCCGAACTCGTCTTCGAGCGCCATCACGAGTTCGACCGTGTCGAGCGAATCGGCACCCAGGTCGGCGACGAACGCCTTTTCGTTCGTGACATCGGCTTCGGGCACGCCCAACTGCTCGGCGATGATCTTTTTGACTCGTGCTTCTATGTCGCTCATGACTCCTCCGGGAGTGTAAAAAGTAGACGCGGATTCTACGGTGCGGCGTTCCTGTCGCCGGCTCGCGAGGGCAGCCGGAAAAGCGCCCGGCCGCGGGGCCGTCAGGACATCAGCATGCCGCCGTTGACGTGCAGTTCGGTGCCGGTGATGTAGGCCGCCTCCGCCGAGGCCAGAAAAGCCACCGCATGGGCGACCTCGGCCGCCTGACCGAGGCGGCCGAGCGGAATCTGCGCCAGCAAGGCGGCGCTCTGCGCCTCGGCCAGTCCGCGCGTCATGTCGGTCTCGATGAACCCCGGTGCCACGCAGTTGACGGTGATGCCGCGGCTGCCGACCTCGCGCGCCAGCGACCGCGTCATGCCGGCAACGCCCGCCTTGGCGGCAGCGTAGTTGGCCTGGCCGGGATTGCCGCTGGCCCCGACCACCGAGGTGATGTTGACGATGCGGCCGTAGCGCTGCTTCATCATCGGTCGGAGGGCGGCGCGGCAGGCACGGAACACGGCCGTCAGGTTGGTCGCGAGCACGGCGTGCCAGTCGTCGTCCTTCATCCGCATCGACAGCATGTCGCGGGTGATGCCGGCGTTGTTGACGAGAACGTGCAGGCCGCCCTGCGCACGGACGATGGCATCGACCGCGGCCATGATCGCCTCGCCGTCGGTGACATCGAGAACGACACCGCGGCTGCCGGCAAAGGCGGCCAGCGCCTCGTCGATGCCGGCGGCGCCGGCCGTGGTCGTCGCCGTGCCGACGACGCGAAAGCCCTTTTGCGCCAGCTCGAGCGCGATCGCCCGGCCGATGCCGCGCGACGCGCCAGTGACGAGCGCGACCCGGGGCGCGGCGGAGGCGGCGTCGCTCATGACGGCACCAGCAACGCGTGAGCGTCGATCAAAGATGCGGGGTCGAACACTGCCGCGGAGACCGCCTCGGAGACGTTGC
>JAYTYH010000524.1:0-5604 GCA_043742485.1 Rhizobacter sp. | reverse complement strand
TCAAGGCCGAGCCGAAGAAGAGCTTCGAGATCATGGGCGCCGACGTGAAGCAGACCGGTGAAGCCTTCGAGGCCAGCCAGAAGTACCTGCGCTGGCAGGACCGCGCAGCCAACCAGAAGTTCTTCGCCGGCGAGCACGCCGCCTTCAGCAAGGAAGCGGCCGACCTGCTGATGGAAGCCGGGATCATCAAGACGATGCCCGACATGACGAAGCTCGCGGATACGCAGTTCATCCGCTAGTCGGGGGTTGAGGCGCACGGGATCGGGGCGACGGGCGTTCCATTGCGCTCATGTCCCCGGGCGAGGACCGGGACGGCCCTCGCCCCCTCCTTGACTTCGCTCCATGGAACGCCCCATCGCCTCGATCCTGCATCGCGCCTGCTTGATGCGTGCGTGCGTGCGTGACGTGGTTCGGGCCAGGGGTGTCGGGTGGCCCACGCAGCGAAGTCAAGGAGGAGAAACGGTGCGCAGCAGCGTTTCGGGGGACATGAGCGGAGTGGGCCGCCCGACGCCCCTGGCCCGCGAGTCGCGGACATCGACCTCGACGCCGACATGAAGCCACTGACTCCCGTCGCGTCGTCGACCCGCATCCTTCTCGGCATCGCCTTCTTCGTCGTCTTCGTCGCCGGCTGGTCGCTCGCGACGTTTGGCGGCTATGTCTCCAAGACCTTCCTGGCCGACCCGCTGACGATGGTCCGCTCGGGCTACGCGCTGCTCACCCAGCAAGGCTTCGGCTGGGACATCGGCTGGACGGTCTGGCGCGTCTTCGGCGGCTTCCTGATCGCCGCCGTGCTGGCCTTGCCGCTCGGCGTCGCGATGGGCGCCTACAAGCCGGTCGAGGCTTTCTTCGAGCCCTTCGTGAGCTTCGCGCGTTACCTGCCGGCCACCGCCTTCATTCCGCTGCTGATCCTTTGGGCCGGCATCGGCGAGGCGCAAAAGCTCGCGCTCATCTTCATCGGCAGCTTCTTCCAGCTCGTGCTGATGATCGCGGTGATCGTCGGCAACACGCGGCGCGATCTGGTCGAGGCCGCCTACACGCTCGGCGTCGGCGATCGCAGTCTCATCCGCCGCGTCCTCATCCCCGGCGCCGCACCCGAGATCGCCGAGGTGCTGCGGATGGTGCTCGGCTGGGCCTGGACCTACGTGATCGTGGCCGAGCTCATCGGTGCTTCGGCCGGCATCGGCCACATGATTACCGACAGCCAGGCGCTGCTCGCCACCGACCAGATCATCTTCGGCATCATCGTCATCGGCCTCATCGGCCTGGCCAGCGACATGTTCTTCAAGTGGGTCAACCGGCGCGCCTTTCCGTGGGCCGCGCTCGGCCGATGAGCGGCAGCGCCCGTCGAACCGCCATGAGACCCAACCGCGCCGCCGACCGATGATCGCGACGACCCCGGCCGACATTCTCGACGTGCGCGGCGTGTCGCGCCGCTTCGACGCCACGCAGGCGCTCCAGGCCACCGACCTGCGCGTGGCCGAGAACGACTTCGTCACCATCCTCGGCCCCTCGGGCTGCGGCAAGAGCACGCTGCTCCGCATCGTTGCTGGGCTCGACCAGCCGACCTCGGGCGAAATGCTGCTCGATGGCCGCCGCATCGAAGGCCCGGGTGCCGATCGAGGCATGGTGTTCCAGAGCTACACGCTGTTCCCGTGGCTGAGCGTGCTCGACAACGTGTGCTTCGGTCTGCGCGAACGCAGGATGCCGCGGAACGATCAATTGGCCCTCGCCAACGATTTCATCGCCAAGGTCGGCCTGGTCGGCTTCGAGCACCATTTTCCGAAGCAGCTCTCCGGCGGCATGCAGCAACGCACGGCGATCGCCCGCGCGCTTGCCAACGGCCCGCGCATCCTGCTCATGGACGAGCCCTTCGGCGCGCTCGATCACCAGACGCGCGAGCTCATGCAGGAGCTGCTGCTCGGCATCTGGGAGGCCGAGAAGAAGACCGTGCTCTTCGTGACGCACGACATTGACGAAGCCGTTTTCATGGGCAGCCGCGTCGTCGTGATGAGCGCGCGGCCGGGGCGGATCAAGCTCGATCGCGAGGTACCGATTGCGCATCCGCGCCACTACTCGGTGAAGACGACGCCGGCGTTCAGCGAGCTGAAGGCCGAGTTGATGGAGCAGGTCAGGGTGGAGGTGAGGGCGGCGCAGGAGGCGATGTCGATGGGGGCTGGTCTGGTGCGCCATCCTGTTCCGCTGTGATGAGCACCGGGACAGCAGGAGTCATCGACCGAAGCCGGACGAGCTGCGCCTGCGCCAGGGTGCCGTAGAGCGGCGGCCCGAGCAGGCGTGAGAGGAGGCTTGCGATGAGCGCACAGGCCATCAGGCTCAGCACCATCGCGTGGCCGTCGATCATCTCCATGACGATGATGAAGGAGGTGAGCGGCGCCTGCGTCACGGCGGCGAGGAAGCCGACCATGCCGAGCGCGATCAGCGCCGCGTGGTCGACATTGCCGAACATCAGGGCGACGTCGTTGCCGAGGCCGGCGCCGATGGCGAGCGAAGGCGCGAATAGGCCGCCGGGCACTCCGCTCCAGACGGTGAGCCAGGTCGCGAGGAACTTGCCGAACGCGTAGACGATCGGGGCGCTGTGGGTGCCATCCAGCAGGCCTCGGGTGTACTGGTATCCGCTGCCGAGGGTGGCGCCCGCGGTGGCCAGTGCGATCAGCGCGACGGCGGCGCCGCAGCCGGCGGCGAACCAGATGGGATGGCGCCGCCGCCACTCGAGGACGCGCTCGCCGCTTCCGGCGAGCGAGCGCAGCAGCAGGCGCGAAAAGACGCCGCCGGCGACGCCGCTGAGCAGTGTGACGAGGAGGCCCGGCCAGAGCAGCGACCAGCCCACCGCCGGCACCTGGATGACGCCGAAGTAGGTCGAGTTGCCGTAGACCGAGACGGCCATCAGGCCAGCCAGCACGATGGCCGCCACCAGCAGCCCGCTCGAGCGCTGCTCGGGCCGCCTCGACAGCTCCTCGATGGCGAACATCACCCCGGCCAGCGGTGCGTTGAAGGCGGCCGCGATGCCGGCCGCTCCGCCTGCGATGAGCAGGCCGTGTTCGGTGATCGCCGTGCGCTCGGGCAGCCAGCGGCGCACGCTGTGCATGACGCCGGCGGCGATCTGCACCGAAGGCCCTTCGCGACCGAGCGAGAGGCCGGCCAGCAGACCGGCTGCGGTGAGCATGAACTTGGCGAAGGCCAGGCGCAACGACACGAACAGGCGGATGTCGCCAGCGGCGACGGCGGTGTCGAGCGTGACCATGACCTGGGGTATGCCGGAGCCGGCGGCGCCGGGCGCGTAGCGCTGGGTCAGCCACACGATCGCCGCCGTCACCAGCGGCATCCACAGCAGCGGCACCCACCAGCCGATCGCGGCGATGCGCTGGAAGGTCGCGAAGGCCAGGTCGGTGAGCCAGGTGAGACCGACGATCGTCAGGCCGGCCAGCGCGGCGAAAGCGATCACCAATGCGCGCGTGAGCCAGGGCCGCCAGTCGCTGAACTCGCGCCGCACCGCGCGGACGGTGTCGTGCTCGAGCTTCGGGCCGGGGGTCGTCATGCCGGGCAGGCGCTCAGGGCGATCACGTCGCCGTTGCCGGCGCGCGGTGCCGACTCGGCGAGCGGCCGGCAGGCGCCGTCGTGGCAGATCTCATAGCCGGCGGTGTAGATCGAGTGCGTCAGGCGAAGGACCTCGAGCGGCGCGACGTGCGGGTCATAGTGCCAGACACCCTTTTCGAACGTGCTGCCGAGGGGCGCTTCCATGCCGGCGCCGCTGCCGCGCACGCGTGCCTCGACGAGGCGCAGCCGGTCGGCCTCGACCAGCCAGTCCTCCTCCCAGCGGATCTTCTCGATCGAGTGCGTCCAGGCGAGCGTGAAGCTCTGCAGCGCCAGCGTCACGACGAGCCCACCGGCGGCGACGCAGACCGGCATCAGGCCGGGGCCGGCACCGGGCGGCTGCGGTTCGACCACACGTTCCAGGCGATCACGACGGCAGCGAGGGCGAAGCCGATCTGGTCGGTCAGCGGCAGGGCGGCGATCAGGCTGGCGGCGGCGGCGAAGGCGAGCCCGCGCTGCAGCGGCGACAGCGGTCCGTGCAGGAAGCCGACGACGGTGGCGCCCCAGAGCACGATCGCGGTCAGTGCTTTGAAGCTCACGTAGACCACGTCGGTCCAGCCGTAGACGCCCTGCAGCATGAGCGAGGGATCGTAGACGGCGATGAAGGGCACCACGAAGCCGGCGATCGCGATCTGCGTGGCCTTGATGCCGGTCTTCATCGGCGAGGCCCTGGAGATCGAGGCCGCCGCGAAGGCCGCCAGGGCCACCGGCGGCGTCAGGTCGGCCATGATGCCGAAGTAGAAGACGAACATGTGGCTCACGATGAGCGGCACGCCGAGCTTGAGCAGCGCCGGCGCCGCGATCGAGCTGGTGATGATGTAGTTCGGGATCGTCGGGATGCCCATGCCGAGAATCAGGCACACCAGCATCGTCAGCAGCAGCGAGAAGAAGAGACTCTTCTCGCCGACGCTGAGGATGAAGCCGGCGAAGCTCGAGGCCGCCCCGGTCAGCGTCAGCACGCCGATGATCACGCCGACGACCGCGCAGGCGACTCCGACGCCGAGCGCCTGCTTGGCGCCCGAGACCAGGCTCATCCGCAGCGAGTGCAGCGTCTTGCGGCCGCCCTTGACGAAGGCGCAGGCGGCGACCAGCAGCGCGATCAGCACCAGCACCGGCTCGATGCCCCATTTCGCGAACGACGAGGCGGCGATGCCGAGAGCGATCCAGAACGCGTAGCGGAAGGCGGTGTTCGAGATCTGCTTTGCCAGGGCGACGCCGAGCACCAGGATTGCCGTCAGCCCGAGGCCGGTCATGCCAGCGAACATCGGCGTGAAGCCGTGGAACAGCATGTAGACGAGGGCCGCCAGCGGCAGCACCAAATACCAGTTCTTCGTCAGCGCCGTCCACGGGTTCGGGCACTGGTCTTTCGGAAGGCCGACGAGGCCGGCGCGCCCGGCCTCGAGGTGGACCATCATGAAGGCGGTGAAGTAGTAGAGGAAGGCGGGGATCACCGCCGCCTTAACGATGTCGGCATAGGGCACGTTCAGCGTCTCGGCCATGATGAAGGCCACCGCGCCCATCACCGGCGGCATGATCTGGCCGCCCATGCTCGCGGTCGCCTCGACCGCGCCCGCAAACACCGGCGAGTAGCCGAAGCGCTTCATCAAGGGAATGGTGAACTGGCCGACGGTGAGCACGTTGGCCACGCCCGAGCCGGAGATCGTGCCCATCAGCCCCGAGGAGATCACCGCCACCTTGGCCGGGCCGCCCTTGGTGTGACCGACCAGCCCGAGCGCGAAGTCGTTGAAGAGCTTGATCATGCCGGCGTGTTCGAGGAAGGCGCCGAACAGGATGAACAGGAAGATGTAGGTCGCCGAGACCAGCGTCGGGATGCCGTAGATGCCCTCGGTGCCGAAGGCGAGCTGGTCGACGATCTGGGCGTAGTCGTAAGGCCGGTGGGCCAGCTCGCCGGGCAGGTACTGGCCGAACAGGCCGTAGGCCAGGAAGATGGCGCAGACGATCGGCAAGGCCACGCCGAGCACCCGCCGCGCCGCT
>JAYTYH010000523.1:0-5376 GCA_043742485.1 Rhizobacter sp. | reverse complement strand
TGCTCCTGGAACATCGAAGCGTAGGTCTGGTTCAGCTTCACGCGCGGCACCACGGCCCGATTGAGCGTCGCCGTCCAGCGGCCGCGGATCTTGCGCACGATGACGTCGGGGGTGATGAACTGCGTCGCCGCCGGCTCGACGGCCCAGCCCGGCCGCGGGTTGAGGTGGCGAATGCGCTCGCAGGCCGCTTCGATGTCGGCAGCGGGGCGTTTCAGCAGACGCGCGAGGCCGTTGACGTCGTGCTGGGCGAGGCGACCGAGATGGCCGCCGACGATGGCCTGCGCGAGACCACGCTCCTTCGGGCAGGCGATGTCGTCCATCTGCAGCAACAGGCACTCGGCGACGTTGCGCGCGCCGACTCCTGCGGGGTCGAGCGACTGCACGTGTCGCAGGGCGATCTGCATCTCGTCGTCGTCGACCGCGGGCACCATGCCGCTGATCGCGGAAAGCTCGTCGAGGCTGATGCGCAGATAGCCGTCGTCGTCGAGCGACTCGACGATCGCACAGGCCAGTGCGTGGTCGCGTTCCGACAGCGGCAGCACGTTGATCTGGCTGTGCAGATGCTGTCGCAAGCCGACGTCGGCGGGTATGAGGTCGAGCGCGCCGAGCTCGCCATCGGAGTTCTGGGTGCGCACGCTGCTCGAGGTCTGCTGCCAGCTGTCGCGTTCGTACGGGGCGTCGGTGATTGGCGCCATGGCGTCGAAGTCGATGCCGCGCGGGTCGCCATCGTCATCGCTGCTGCCCGAGCCGGTGTCGACACGAGCGGCGTCGTGTGGCGTGTCCTCGACCTCGAGGAAGGGATTGCGGCCCATGGCGTCGTGGACTTCCTGCGCGAAATCGAGCGACGACAGCTGCAGCAGGCGTACCGCGTGCTGCAGGCGGGGCGTCACGGCGTGTTGCTGGCGGTGGCTGGTTTGCAGGCTGGGCATCGACATGGGGAGGGGGCTTTCGAGACGGCACATCAGGCCAAAACTACGGCGCCGGAACGCACCGCTGGGGGGTGCCATTAGCAACCCCTGTGCCACCGAATTTGCATGCGCGGCGCGGCCTCTGTCACCGGGCTCGCAGCCCTTTTCAGCGGCTCGGCTCGCATGTTGGCGGACGCCAGTTCCGGTAACTCTTGCAGTCTCGACCGGTCGGCGTTGCGCGACCTATTGCGCGGCGACTTGGCCTGCAATGGCATGCAGCTTGCCTCGCCCGGGCATGCAAATCGAGCTTCATGACGTTCCCGCGCCCGAGCCTGCGACCGTGCCGGCGCCGGTCCCGCTGCCCTTGCCTCCGACGCCCGAGCTGCCGCAAGGCATTCCCCCCGCGATCGACGATCCGCACGGGCCTGGCGGCCCGGCGCCGGTGACGGAACCACCGGCCACGCATCCGCCCGCTGTCGCGATGCGATGACGGCGCCGGTGGCGTCCAGGGGCAAAGCGGACGCGGGCGTCGTCGAGGCGCCTCGCGGCCTGGTCTGGGTCAGCGACGAATCGCCGGGCATTCGCCGCCTTCGCGTCGGCGACGGCTTCGCCTACCGGGGCGTCGACGGCAAGCGCATTCGCAAAGCTGACGAGTTGAAACGCATTCGGTCGCTGGCAGTGCCGCCGGCGTACGAAGATGTCTGGATCAGCCCGCGACCGAACGGCCATCTGCAGGCCACCGGGCGCGACGCGCGAGGTCGCAAGCAATACCGCTATCACCCCGAGTGGCGCTTTGCGAGAGACGCCGACAAATTCGAACGCATGCTCGAGTTCGGCGCCGCATTGCCGAAGGTGCGCGCCCGCGTCAGGGCCGATCTGGCGGTGCCGGTGTCGGCCCGGCCGGGCCGCGACACGGTGCTCGCGACCATCGTTCGCCTCCTCGATACGACCTACGTGCGCATCGGCAACGAGGAATACGCGCGCACCAACCGTTCCTTCGGCCTGACGACCTTGAAGAACCGCCACGCAGCCGTGCGCGGCAGCCGGATCCGGCTGCGCTTTCGCGGCAAGAGCGGCGTCGAACACGAGGTCGACCTCGACGATCCGCGCGTGGCCCGCGTCGTGCGGCGCTGCCAGGCCATGCCGGGCCAGGACCTGTTCCAGTACCAGGACGACGACGGCAGCCGCCACGGCGTCGGCTCCGTCGACGTCAACGACTACCTGCGCGAGGCGGGCGGCGCCGACTTCTCGGCCAAGGACTTCCGGACCTGGCACGCCAGCGTCCACGCGCTCGACCTATGGGCCGAGAGTTGTGCCGCCGACGCGTCGTGCCGCGGCACTGCCAACCAGCTCCTCGCCGAAGTGGCGAAGCGACTCGGCAACACCGTCGCCGTGTGCAAAAAGTCGTACGTGCATCCGCGGGTGCTCGAGACCCTGACCGCGGCCGTCGATGCCGACGCACTCGAAGGCCTGACGTCGGCACGTCGCGCCGGTTTGAGTGCGGCCGAGCGTCGATTGCTCGCGTTCCTGGCCAGGCACTGAGGCGTCGGCTACACTACTTTCTACCGCTCGGTCGAACCTGTTTTAGAGGTGGCAGCGCGGCACACCGGCAGTTCAGACCGGGCAGGAAACAAAATGACAGACACCGAGCAGCTCGTGATCGTCAGCGACGCGGGCAGCGTCAAAACGCTGTCGCTCAATCGCCCGCAAGCGCTGAACAGTTTCACCGCGGCCATGCACGGCGAGCTCATGATGGCGCTCGATGCCGCGGCCGCCGACACGTCGGTGCGTTGCCTGGTGCTGACAGGGAGCGGCCGGGGCTTTTGCGCCGGCCAGGATCTCGCCGACCCGGCAGTTGCGCCGAGCTTCGAGACCGGAGCGCCGCCCACCGACGTCGGCGCGGCCATCGAACGCTTCTACAAGCCGCTCGTGCTGCGCATCCGCTCCATGCCGATGCCGGTCATCGCGGCCGTCAACGGCGTCGCCGCCGGCGCCGGCGCCAACGTCGCGCTCGGCTGCGACATCGTCGTCGCGGCGCGATCGGCGAGCTTCATCCAGGCTTTCGCGAAGATCGGCCTCGTGCCCGATGCCGGTGGCACCTGGCTGCTGCCGCGCCTCGTCGGTCGCGGCCAGGCCATCGCACTGGCGATGCTCGGCGACAAGCTGCCGGCCGAAGACGCAGAGCGGCTCGGCATGATCTGGAAATGCGTCGACGACGCTGGCTTCGCCGCCGAGGTCGCGGCGCTGGCCATGCGCCTGGCGGCCATGCCGACGCGCGCACTGGTCGCGACCCGCATGGCGATCGACGCATCGCAGTCGATGGACCTCGCCGCAGCGCTCAGCCACGAGGCGCGGGTGCAGCGCGAGATGGGTTACGGCAACGACTTCAAGGAAGGCGTCGCCGCTTTCCTGGCGAAGCGGGCGCCGGTCTTCACGGATCGCTGAGGCAAGGCGATGTCGACCGCGTCCATCGTCCATGAGCAGCCCTCGCCCGAGGCCGTCGGCGCCCACATGTTCGCGTCCGACCGCGCCTCGCGCGGGCTGGGCATGCGCATCGTCGCTCTCGGCGCCGGCACCGCCCGGATCGAGATGAACGTGCGCGACGACATGCTCAACGGCCACGACATCTGCCACGGCGGCTTCATCACTACGCTCGCGGATTCGGCCTTCGCCTTCGCCTGCAACTCGGGCAATCAGCTCACGGTGGCCGCCGGCCTGACCGTCGACTTCCTCGCGCCGGCTCACCGCGGCGACGTGCTCACGGCCGAGGCCACCGAGGTCTCGCGCACCGGTCGCACCGGCGTCTACGATATGGTGGTTCACAACCAGCACGGCGTTCGCATCGCCCTCGTGCGTGGCCGTTCGGCGGCGCTGGCCGGGCGCACCGTCATCCCCGTGGGCGAGGCGCCGGGGGCGGCAAGGTGACGGCGCGCCGACCGCTGCCCGGCGAGCTCGAGCCGATCGAGCGTGCCAGCGTCGACGAGCTGCGGGCGCTGCAGGTCGAGCGGCTGCGCTGGAGCCTGCGACACGCCTACGACAACGTGCCGCACTACCGGCGCACCTTCGACGAGCGCGGCGTCCATCCCGACGACTGCCGCAGCCTGGCCGACCTCGCGAAGTTTCCGTTCACGGTCAAGAGCGACCTGCGCGACAACTACCCGTTCGCCATGTTCGCGGTGCCGCGCGAACGGGTCGCCCGCATTCACGCATCGTCGGGCACGACAGGCAAGCCCACCGTCGTCGGCTACACGCTGGCCGACATCGACACCTGGGCCGATCTGGTCGCCCGCTCGATCCGCGCCGCCGGCGGCCGGCCCGGCGACATGGTCCACGTCGCCTATGGCTACGGCCTGTTCACCGGCGGCCTCGGCGCCCACTACGGCGCCGAGCGCGCCGGCTGCACGGTGATCCCGATGTCGGGCGGGCAGACCGAGAAGCAGGTTCAGCTCATCACCGACCTGAAGCCCAACATCATCATGGTTACGCCCTCGTACATGCAGGTGCTGATCGAGGAGCTGGCGCGGCAGGGCATCGACCCGCGGTCGACCAGCCTCGAGATCGGCATCTTCGGCGCCGAGCCGTGGACCGAGGCGATGCGCAAGGACATCGAGCAGGGCGCTGGCATCGACGCCGTCGACATCTACGGGCTCTCGGAAGTGATGGGCCCCGGCGTCGCCAGTGAATGCATCGAGACCAAGGACGGCCCGGTCGTCTGGGAAGACCACTTCTACCCGGAAATCATCGACCCCGACACCGGCGAGGTGCTGCCCGAAGGCGAGGAGGGCGAGCTCGTCTTCACCACGCTCACGAAGGAGGCGCTGCCGATCGTGCGCTACCGCACCCGCGACCTGACGCGCCTGCTGCCGCCGACCGCGCGCTCGATGCGGCGCATGGGCAAGATCGTCGGCCGCAGCGACGACATGCTCATCATTCGTGGCGTCAACCTGTTCCCGACCCAGATCGAGGAGCTCGTGCTCGGCCACGGTCAGCTCTCGGGTCAGTACCAGCTCGTGGTCACGCGCGAAGGCAATCTCGATGCGGTGGAAGTGCGCTGCGAAGTACTGCCCGCGCATGCGGCGGCCGACCGCGGCGAAGTCGGCGCGCAGCTCAGGCATCGGATCAAGACGCTGATCGGAATCACGACGACGGTCACGGTCGGCGCGCCGGACACGCTGGAACGCACACTCGTCGGCAAGGCGAAGCGCGTGGCCGACCTGCGTCGCAAATAGAACCAGGAAACGAAGGAATCTCGATGTACACCCAAGCGATGGACACCATGAGCAAGACCGAGGGCGCGCCGAAGGCAGTGCGCTCCGCCGACGAACTGGCCCACCAGGCAAAGTTCGACGCGCGTATCGACGCCGGCGACTTCATCGAGGCCAAGGACTGGATGCCGGAGCACTATCGCAAGACGCTGGTGCGCCAGATCAGCCAGCACGCGCACTCGGAGATCGTCGGCATGCTGCCC
>JAYTYH010000522.1:0-2795 GCA_043742485.1 Rhizobacter sp. | reverse complement strand
ACGAAGGCGCGAAGATCGTCGACGAAGGCATCGCCCAGCGTGCCAGCGACATCGACATGGTCTACCTCACCGGCTACGGCTTCCCGCTGCATCGTGGCGGGCCGATGAACTACGCTGACCAGGTGGGCCTCTTCAACGTCGTTGAGGCCATGAAGCGATTCGCGGCCAACCCGGCCGACGACGCCGGCTTCTGGCAGCCCGCGCCCTTGCTGGCCCGCCTCGCCGCCGAAGGCAAGACCTTCAGCTGACCCTGCCGGCATCGGCAGACCCGATCTCTCCAAGGAATCCCGCCATGACCAGCGCCGTGATCGTCTCCACTGCCCGCACCCCGCTCGCCAAGAGCTGGAAGGGCGCCTTCAACATGACCCACGGCGCAACGCTCGGCGGCCACGCCGTCAAGGCCGCCGTCGAGCGCGCCGGCATCGACGGCGCCGAGGTCGACGACGTCATCATGGGCTGCGCCACGCCCGAAGGCGCGACCGGCAGCAACATCGCGCGCCAGATCGCGCTGCGTGCCGGGTTGCCCGTCACCACCAGTGGCATGACGGTGAACCGCTTCTGCTCGAGCGGCCTGCAGACGATCGCGATGGCCGCGCAGAGGGTGATTGCCGGCGAGAGCGACATCCTCGTCGCCGGCGGCGTCGAGTCGATCTCGTGCGTGCAGAACGAGGCCAACAAACACATGATCGTCGACAGCTGGCTCGCCGAGCACAAGCCGACGATCTACTGGAACATGCTGCAGACGGCCGAGCAGGTCGCCAAGCGCTACGGCATCGATCGCGAGCGCATGGACCGCTACGGCGCCGAGAGCCAGCAGCGCGCCACCGCCGCGCGCGACGCCGGCCGCTTCGTTGACGAGATCGTGCCCGTCACCACGATGGCCGGTGTCGCCGATGCGGTGATGGGACTGCGCACGAAAGAGGTCACGATCAGCGCCGATGAAGGAATCCGCGCCGGCACCACCTACGAAGGCATCAAGGACATCAAGCCGGCGATTCCGGGCGGCGTCATCTCGGCCGGCAACGCCAGCCAGTTCAGCGACGGCGCCGGCGCCGTCGTGGTGATGAACGAGAAGCTCGCCGAACAGCGCGGATTGAAACCGCTCGGCCGCTTCCTCGGCTTCGCGGTTGCCGGCTGCGAGCCCGACGAGATGGGCATCGGCCCCGTCTTCGCCGTGCCCAAGGTGCTCAAGCGTCTCGGTCTCACGGTGGCCGACATCGATCTCTGGGAACTCAACGAAGCCTTCGCCGTGCAGGTGCTGTACTGCGCCGACAGGCTCGGCATCCCGATGGACAGGCTCAACGTCGACGGCGGTGCAATCGCCGTCGGCCACCCGTACGGCGTCAGCGGCCAGCGGCTCACCGGTCATGCGCTCATCGAGGGCAAGCGCCGCGGTGCGAAGAAGGTTCTGGTCACGATGTGCATCGGCGGCGGCATGGGCGCGGCCGGCGTGTTCGAAGTGCTCTGAGCGCAATGGCATCGTCCGTGGCAGGCCGATCGGCGCGCACATGACGTACCGACAGACCGTCGACTTCCTGCTCCACGACTGGCTCGGCGTCGAGTCGCTGCGCAGTCGGCCGCGATTCGCCGATCACTCGCGGGAGACCTTTGATTCCGTGCTCGACACCTGCGAGCGCATCGCGCGCGAGAAGTTCGCGCCGTTCAACCGCCTCGCCGACACCGAAGAGCCATGGTTCGACGGCGACAAGGTTCACCTGCCGGAGGCCAGCCACGCCGCCGCGCGTGCGTATGCCGAGACCGGGATGCTGGCCGCCGCGCAGGACTACGAGATCGGCGGCATGCAGCTGCCGTGCGTCGTCGAGATGGCGGCCAACAGCTTCTTCTCGAAGGCGGGCATCGGCATCGGCGGTGGCGGCATGCTCACCAGCGGCAATGCCAACCTGCTGATGGCGCACGGCACGTCAGCGCAGCGGGAGGCGTTCGCAAAGCACGAGTTCTCCGGCCGCTTCTCGGGAACGATGTGCCTTTCGGAGCCTCAGGCCGGCTCCAGCCTCTCCGACATCGCCACCCGCGCAATCCCCGACGGCCCGGCGTTCGGGAGCGATCCGCTCGGCCCGCGCTACCTCTTGCGCGGCAACAAGATGTGGATCTCGAACGGCGAGCACGAGCTCACGGAGAACATCGTCCACCTCGTGCTCGCCAAGATTCCTGGCGAAGACGGCAAGCTGGTGGCGGGCACGCGAGGCATCTCGCTGTTCATCGTGCCGAAGAAGCTGGTCGACGCTCGCGGCGAGCTGACCGGCGCGCGCAACGACGTATCGCTCGCCGGCCTCAACCACAAGCTCGGCTATCGCGGCATCCCGAACACGCTGCTCAATTTCGGCGAGGGCAGGTATCCGGCGGCGGGGCAGGGCGCTGGCGCGGTCGGCTATCTCGTCGGCAAGCCGGGCGAAGGTCTGCGCTGCATGTTCCACATGATGAACGAGGCGCGCATCGCCGTCGGCCTCGGCGCGGCGATGCTCGGCTTCGCCGGATATGAAGCTTCGCTCGACTACGCGAAGAGCCGGCCGCAGGGCCGGCCGATCGGCATCGGCGGCAAGGACGCGTCGCGGCCGCCGGTGCGCATCATCGAGCACGCCGATGTGAAGCGGATGCTGCTGGCGCAGAAGAGCTATTGCGAAGGCGCGGTGGCACTCGAGCTGTATTGCGCGCGCCTGGTCGACGAGCTGCACACCGGCAGCGACGAAGAGAAGGCCCGCGCCCATCTCCTGCTCGAAGTGCTGACACCCGTCGCCAAGAGCTGGCCGAGCGAGTGGTGGCTGGAGGCGAACAGC
>JAYTYH010000521.1:0-1894 GCA_043742485.1 Rhizobacter sp. | reverse complement strand
TGCACCGCCCCTTCGCCCTGGCGCAGGGCACCGCTGCCGCGCTGGCGCTGCACGAAGAAGGCGGCCGCGAGCGACGCCGCCGCGGCCATCAGGCCGTTGAACAGATAGGCGTTGAAGAGCACAGTCGGTGCGCCGTAGCGGTCGTGGCCGGCCAGCATCGAGATGCCGGCGCCGATGAGCAGCAGGTAACCGAACAGGCGCGGCAACAGCCGGCGCTGGCGCAGGCCGATCCAGACCAGGCCGGCGGCCTCCAGCGTCCACGCACCCGCCGTGCTGCGCTCGTCGAGCGCGAACGGGATCACCAGCGTCAACAGCACGATGGCGATGGCCAGGCTGGCCTCGAAGGTGACGCCGAGCTCCGGCCTCTTTCGCATCCAGAAGGCCAGCGCCACGTAGAAGCCACCGAGCGCGAAAGCCGAGAAGGCGGTCGCGAACGGCGTGCCGGCGACGAGCCCGTACTGCAGTGCGAAGGTCACCGTCGGCAGGCCGAACAGCAGGCTGCTGTTGACCCAGGCGTCGCGCTGCGGCGCTGCGATGCCGGCAGCCGCCTCGGCCCGCGCGCGCCGCGAAGGCAGCACCAGGATGACGACGAAGAGCAGGAAGAAGGCGATCAGGAAGGCTTCGCTGGTCGCGAACTCGGCAGGCGAATACTCGAGCACGCCCCACGCCGTCGCGACCAGGAAGGTGGCCGCGAAGCCGACCAGGTTGAGCGGCCGCCAGGTCTTGAACCAGGCCACGGCGGCGATGCCGGCGTCGAGCACGAAGTAGTACGCGAACAGGGCGACGTAGTTGTCGGAGCCGGTGGAGACGATGAGCGGCGTGGCAAAGCCGCCGAGTGCGCCGACGACCGCCAGCGCACGCGCGTTCTGCAGCACCGCAAGCGCGGCAGCGAAGGCGGCCACGGCGACCATCAGCACGAACGCCGGCGTCGCCGCGAGCACGCCGTAGTAACGGAAGGCGGCGAACAGGGTGAGGTAGAGCACGGCGACGGCGCCGCCCTGAAGCACCTGCGCGTAGTCGGGTCGGCGCGTGCGCAGCCGCCAGCCGAAGACGAGCAGCGCGATCGCCGCCGCACCGATGGCGGCCAGCCGCACCTCGACCGGCACGCTGGTGTGTTCCGTGACCAGCTTGGCGAGAAAGGCGAGGCCGACGAAGAGGATGCCCACGCCGACCTTGACGATGGTGTTGCCGCCGAAGAACCAACGCTTGATGGCGCCCAGCGGATCCGGACCGGGCGGCCGCGGCGTGCTGCTCGCGACAGCCGCCGTTTCGGTCGTCGGCGAAGCGGACGCTTCGGCAGCCATGGCCGCCGCCGTGCCGCTCGTTTCGGCGCCTGCCGCGAACGGCAAGGTGTCGGGCCCGGCCCGGGCGAACGCTTCGCGCTGGGCGTCGGAGAAGCCCTCGAGCGCCGCCGCGTCGTCGGCGGGCTCCGGGGCCGGCATGTGTTCCAGGTGCAGGAGCGCGCCCGGCATCGGCAAATTTATCGGTGAATGCAACGGCGTCGTTGCCGGCGCCGCCTCGGACCTTCTGACGGCGTCGGCGAGCGCGGTCTTCTGCAGCGCGTCGATCTCGTTTTGCTGGCGCATCGAGCGCACCGTCAACCAGGCGAGCAGGCCACCGACGATGGCACCGCCCGCGTCGCTCACTGATGCACCGGCGATCAAGCCGATGACGATCGCGATCAGCGTTACCACGCTCTTCTCCCGATGTTCTTTTGTGGCGGGACTCTAGCAGCGGGGTTTCGCTGCAAAGACCCGCCGTCGGGAAATGCGCGAGGCTTTCTTAGCGGGGGCCCCGGACCGCGCGTCGGTGCGTGAGTGCCGGCAGTTGCAAGCGCACCGCGGCGATCCGTTCGCGGTCGACGTCGGCCGTGACGACGCCCTCGCCGTCTTCG
>JAYTYH010000520.1:0-8562 GCA_043742485.1 Rhizobacter sp. | reverse complement strand
GCCCGTAGAGACCGCTCCAGCCGACGATGGCCTCGAGCTGGGGGTAGCCGGCCTCGCGCGCGGTGGGCACATCGGGCAGGTCTTTCAGACGCTCGGGTGTCGTCGTCACCAGCGCCCGCAGCTTGCCGCCCTTGATGTTGCCGATCGCCGACGTGAGATTGCCGCAGCTGAAATCGACGTCGCCCGTCAGCACCGCGAGGATGGCTTCGCTGCCGCCCTTGTAGGTGATCTGGACGGCCGCGTCCTTGCCCAGCTTCAGGATGTCGAACAGCATCTGCGGCGCGAAGTTGAGGATCGTGGCCGGGCCGGAGGTGCTGTAGTTGAGCTTGCCGGGGCGCGACCGCAAGGCGTCGACCAGGTCTTTCACCGACTTGATCGACGACTCGGTTCGGGTCACGCAGACAACCGGGTTGAGCTCGAGCAGGCCGATGAAGGTGAGGTCGTTCCATTTGTAGCCAACGCTCGGCTGGATCGCCGGCAGCACCACCTGCGAGCCGACGCGGCCGAGCAGCATGGTGGCGCCGTCTGCCTTGGCGGCACGCACCGCGGCCGAGCCGATGGCGCCGTTGGCGCCGGCGCGGTTGACGACGACGATGTTCTGGCCGAGCGCGCGCTGGGCGACCACGGCGAGGTTGCGCGCAGCGAGGTCGGCGTCGCCGCCGGCGCTGAACGGGACGACGAGCGTGACGGGCTGATCGGTACGGGTCGACGACGACGGCGTCGACTGCGCCGAGGCAGCCAGCGCCGTCGTGACGGCGACGCCGGCGATGAGCAGGGCGCGGGGCAGCGGATGCATGGCGAGATCCTTCTTTTCGTTGTCGTCGTGTTGTCGTGGGCTCGGCTCAGACAGCTGCCGACGCTTCGTCGACCAGGATCGTTTCGCCCGGCACGACCCGCGTGAACAGCACCGGCTCGCGGCGGATCTCGAGCGCCGCACCGGTCTGGCGGACGACGATGTAGGTCGAGCCGGGCAGGTCGCCCGCCTCCGGATGGTCTTCGCGGAAGTGGGCGCCGCGCGAGTCTTCGCGCGCCAGCGCCGAGGTGGCGATGACCCGGCTGACGGCGATCAGACTCTTCAGGTTCAGCCAGTCGTGCCAGCTGAGGTTGAAGGCCCGGTCACCGTCGGCGACCCCGGTGGTGGCGAGCTGTGCGTCGAGCGTGTCCAGCGTCGCCAGCGCGCGCTCGAGGCCGGCGGCCGTGCGCAGGATGCCGACGTCTTCCCACATGCAGTCGAAGAGCGCTTCGCGAATCGGCTCGATGCTGCCGCGCGGGTTCGCGAACGGCGTCTCGTGCCGGGCGACGCTTTCGGCGATCGTGGTTTCGTCGGCGTCGTGCCAGCGGCCTTCGGCGCGCACCCACTCGGCCATGCGGTCGCCGGCGATGCCGCCGAAGACGGTGGAGTTGGCGACGCCGTTGCCGCCGAGCCGGTTGGCGCCGTGGACGCCGCCGGTGTCCTCGCCGGCTGCGAACAGGCCCGTGAGCGCGGTGCTGCAGTCAGCGCGGAAGACGACGCCGCCCATCATGTAGTGCGCCGTCGGCACGACCTCGACGAGATCGCCGGCGAGGTCGAAGCCGCAATCGTCGCAGCGCTCGACCATGCCCTTGAACTGCTTGCGCACTTTGTCGGCGCCGAGGTGCGACATCTGGATGTAGACGCCGCCGTTCGGCGACGTCCGGCCGGCGCGCATCTCGGCGTAGATGGAGCGCGAGACGATGTCGCGGGTGGCGCGCTCGAGGCGCGGGTCGTAGGTCGCCATGAAGCGCTGCTTGTCGCCGTTGAGCAGATAGCCGCCGGCGCCGCGCAGGCCTTCCTCGAGCACGGTGCCGGTCATGCGCGTGCCGGTTCCCGCGAGCAGCCCCGTCGGGTGGAACTGCACCATCTCCATGTCGCGCAGCGGCAGGCCGGCGCGCAAGGCCATGGCCAGGCCGTCGCAGGTCTTGTCGCCCGAGGGCGTGTGGTACTTGTACATGGTCGGGCCGCCGCCGGTAGCCAAGAGCACGGCCCTCGCCTGCACGAACACGAACGCGCCGTCGCGCATGTCGATCATCAGCACGCCGGCGAGCGCGCTGCCGTCGGCCGTCTTCACGAGCTCGATGGCGCGATGCTCCTCGAGCCGGTCGAGGCCGCGCGACCAGACCTGCTCCGACAGTCGGTTGATGATCTCGATGCCGGTGAGGTCGCCCTTGTGGACGGTGCGGTCGAAGGTCTGGCCGGCGAAGGCCTTCTGGTGCACGGTGCCGTCAGGGTTGCGGTCGAAGAAGCAGCCAAGCTCGTTCTCGAGCTCGCGGACGCGCTCGACCGCCTTCGTCACCAGCGTCCAGGCGAGGTCCTGGTCGGCCAGCCACTTGCTGCCCTCGATGGTGTCCATGAAGTGGCGCTCGACCGAATCACCGGCGGCGAGCGCGACGTTGTAGCCGCCCTGGACCATGCGCGTGCAGCCGCACTTTCCGAGCAGGCCCTTGACCGCGACCGTGATCTGCAGCTCGGGCGCCGTCTGGTGCGCGTGCAGCGCCGCGAACAGGCCGGCGCCACCGGAGCCGAGGATCAGGATGTCGGTCTTGATGCGCCTGATCGATGTCGTCATGCGGGTTTCACGCCGGATTCCTTGACGCCGAGGCCGGCCAGCACCTGCGCCCGCCGCGCCAGCGCATCGTGCGTGACGACGCTGTAGAGACTCTGGCCGTGGCTGTCCATCGCCACCAGCAGCGGCCCGAAATCGCGGATGCGGAATTGCCAGAGCGACTCGGGGTTGAGGTCGTCGAGATCGACGGCCTCGATCTGCTCGATCCACGTCGTCTCGAGCGCCGCCGTGCCGCCGACGATCGCCAGATAGGCGCCGCCAAGCTCGCGAAACGCCTCTTGCGAAGCCTCGCGCAGGCCGCCCTTGCCGATGATCAGGCGCACGCCGTTCTGCGCCATCAGCGGCCGCGTGAAGCGCTCCATGCGGTCGGAGGTCGTGGTGCCGATGCAGATCGGCTCGTAGCCCGCCGGGAAGGCCGCGCTCGGCCCGACCTGCTTCACGTTCGGCGCGGTGTGGATGACGGCGTGGCCGGCAAGGTCGAAGCGCGTCTTCCGGCCGCGGTCGAACATGTGGATCTGGGTCGCGTCGCGGATGCCGAACAGCGTGCGCTGCAGGGTGACGGTGTCGTCGACGCGAAGCGCCCGCACCTGCGCTTCGGTCACCGGCGTGGTCAGCTCGTGGTGGGCCATGGCGATGCCTCTAGAAGCCGTAGCTCACGCCGGCCGGCGTGAAGCTGGCACGCGCCCGCCGTGCCGAGTGGCACTGCATGTTGACCGCGATCGGGTTCATCGTGATGTGGGTCGCGGCGAGCTCGATCTGGACCGCGAACGCGGTCGAGTCGCCGCCGAGGCCCTGCGGGCCGACGCCGAGCTGGTTCACCGCCGCCGAGAGCTGCACCTCGAGGGCCGCGCCGTCGGCGTCGGCGCAGCGGCTACCGAGCTCGCGCGTCGCGGCGCGCTTGGCCAGCGCCACGGCCAGGTCGGAGGTGCCGCCGAGGCCGACGCCGACGATCGTCGGCGGGCAGGTCTTGCCGCCGGCAGCGAGCACGCAATCGATCACGAAGGTCTTGATCGCGTCGATGCCTTCGGCAGGAATCGCCATCTTCAGGAACGAGTTGTTCTCGGAGCCGCTGCCCTTGGGGATCATCTCGATCTCGAGCAGCTCGGCCACATCGGTAAAGTCGATGTGGATCACCGGTACCTCGATGCCGCACGAGCTGTGCTCGTTTCGGCGCGTCAGCGGATGCACGACCGAGCTGCGCAGCGGGTACTCGCGGGTGGCGCGCTCGCAGCCGCGCCTGAGGGCCTGCTTCAGGGCGTGGCCATCGACGCGCACGCCGCTGCCGATGAAGACGTTGTAGATCGGCACGCCCGTGTCCTGGCAGAGCAGGTTGTCGGTGCGCTCCGCCACCTCGATGTTGGTGACCATGGTCGCGAGCACGCGCTTCGCGGTGCCGCCGGTCTCGCTGCCCTGCAGGCGCGCAAAGCCGCTCTTGATGTCGGGTGGCAGCACCTTCAGGGCGCGGATATAGAGCTCCTTGGCCGCCTCTTCCACCGCTTGCAGGTCGATGTCCATCGTGTCGCGCGCCGGCCGCCCTCAGTTGGCGCTGAGCTTGCGGTTCTTCACCACCTGTGCCCAGTGCTCGCTTTCGTCGTCCATCGCCTTGGCGAACTCGGCAGGGGTGTTTCCCACCGGTGTCATGCCCTGGACGTAGAGGCGCGCCTTGGTGTCGGTGGTGCCGATGACCTTGACGGTGTCGCGCTGGATCTTCGCGAGCACGGCCGGTGGCAGGCCGACTGGCGCGAAGAGGCCGAACCAGCCGGTGTTCTCGAACCCCGGCAGGCCACTCTCGGCGACGGTCGGCACGTTGGGCATCAGCGGCGAGCGCTGCTTGCCGGTGACGGCCAGCGCCCGCAGGCGACCGTTGCCGAGCAGGGCGGAGGCGGCCGCGAAGTTACCGACCATCATCTGCGTCTGCCGGCCGATGAGGTCGGTGTAGGCCGGCGCTTCGCCCTTGTAGGGCACGTGGACGATGTCGATGCCGGCGGCGTTGGCGAAGTTCTCGGCCGCGAGGTGGACCTGGCTGCCGACGCCGGCAGAGCCGAAATTGATCGTGCCCGGCTTCGCCCTGGCCATCGCGATCAGGTCCCTGATCGAGCGCGCCGGAGAGTTTTCGGGCACCACCACCAGCATCGGCCCGCTCGCCACGTTGGTGATCGGCACCAGGTCTTTCTTGGTGTCGAACGGCATGCGCTTGTAGAGCTGCGGGTTGATGGTGATGCTGCCCGACGCGAACAGCAGCGTGTAGCCGTCGCCTGGCGACTTGGCGACGAGATCGGCGCCCAGGTTGCCGCCGGCGCCGGCGCGGTTGTCGATGGTCACCGGCTGGCCCCAGATCTCGCTCAACTTCTGGCCGAGCATGCGGGCGATGACATCGGTCGAGCCGCCGGGCGCGAACGGCACGACGAGGCGCACCGGCTTGGTCGGCCAGGCCTCCTGCGCGTGCAGGCCGGTCCAGGGTGCGGCGAGCAGGGCGCCGAGGGCGAGCAGGCCGGCGAGAGTCGAGGTGCGTCGGGTCGTCATGAGCGGTTTCCAGAGCCGAGTCGAGTCGAGTTCAGGTAAGAAGTGCCAGCGCGTAGGCCATGCCGGTCGCCGCCGCGAAACCGGCCGCCACCGCGATCCAGTTCTTGCGAAGGCCCGAGGCCGGGCCGAACTCGATCAGCAGCAGGCGCACGCCGCCCATCAGGTGCAGCGCCAGCAGCACGACGAGGCCCCATTCCGCGGCCTTGAAGATGCCGCGGTCGGTGAAGCGCAGGAAGCCTTCGAGCGCGCCTGCGCCGTCGAGGGCCCGTGCCAAAGCCCAGAAGTGCAGCGGCAGGAAGGCGGCCAGGCCGAGGCCCGACAGGCGATGCATCAGGAAGGCCCAGTACGACGAATGCGAGCGGGCCCGGAGGTCGTTGCCGCGCTTCACGAGACCACCGCCCAGACCGCGCGCAGACCCATGACGAGCAGCAGCAGCGCGAACGCGCGCGCCAGCCACAGTGCCGCCGTTTCGCCCAGGCCGAACCACTCGCGGCCGATGTTGGCGAGGCCGACCGGCACGTGCACCGCGCAAGCGACGACGAAAACGGCGTAGAACGCGGCGAACGCCCAGTTGCCTCGGGTGCGGCCGAGGATCTCGGTGGCGCTCAGTCCACCGCGCGTGGCGTAGATCAGCACCGCGAGGTGAACGACGACGCAGAGCGCCAGCACCATGGCGCTGATGCGTTGCCAGTACCAGCGCCTCGCTTGGGCGATCCCCTGCGCGATGGCGGTCGTGTGCGACGACTTCATCGTCCGCCGCTCACAGCTCGCCCCGCACGGCGGCGCGCCCGACCTTGCGCTTGAGGCCGGCGATGGCCAGCGTCGGCGCGATCTGCTTGGGGCAACGCTCGGTGCACGAGCCTTGCGTGTGGCATGCGTGGCAGCCGGCGTCGCCGGCGACGGCGCGCAGGCGATCGGTCTGCGCGTCGTCGCGGACGTCGTTGACCAGCGTCCAGGCGCGGTTGAGCGCGGCCGGCCCGAGGAACTCTGGCCGCCAGGCCACGACATCGCACGACGCGTAGCAGACCGCGCAGCCGATGCATTCGATGCCGGCATTGGCCGCGGCGCGCTCGGGCGAAGCCGGCGCGACACGGGCGAAATCGTCGTGACGCGTCGCCTTGCCCTGGAAGCTGCCGCGGGCACGCGCCCACTTGTCGAAGAACTCGGTCATGTCGGTCGCCAGGTCCTTGATGACCGGCAGGTTCGAGAGCGGCGCGATCTCGAGCTCCTCGCCCTCGGCTGCGACCTTGGCCACGTGGGTGCGACAGGTCCAGCGCGCCTTGCCGTTGACCGTCATCGCGCACGAGCCGCACATGCCGACGCGGCAGGCGAAGCGGTAGCTGAGCGAAGGCTCGAGGAAGCGCTGCACGTAGGTGACGACGTCGAGCACCGTCTGGGCGCCCTGCCGCGGCACGTCATAGCGGCTGAACGCGCCTTCGTTCGTGCCGCGCCAGATCTTTACCGTGAGCGAACTTGCCATCCTCGTGTGTGCCTTCCTGCCCGGCCCTTGCCGAGCTGGCGATGATCATGCGGCGCGGCCGATCCGCAAAGCGCGTATTCCTGCTTGACGGCGCCGGATGTCGCCGGCAGTGGGCGCCGCGGCGGCCACAGGCGGGCACTTAAACTTGGCCGCAACCATGGACTATCCCGGCAACCTTTTCGCCGTCGCTGCACCCAGCGGCACCGGCAAGTCGAGCCTCGTGAAGGCGCTGCTCGAGCTCGACGCGCACCTTGTCGTCTCAGTCTCCCACACCACCCGCAAGCCGCGTGGCCAGGACCAGAACGGCCGCGAATATCACTTCGTCGACGAGCCCGAATTTCGCGCGATGGTGGGCGACGGCCGATTCGTCGAGTGGGCCGAAGTGCACGGCAACCTCTACGGCACCTCGCGCGCCGCCATCGAGGAGCGCATCACCCACGGCCAGGACGTGATGCTCGAAATCGACTGGCAGGGCGCGCTGCAGATCAAGCGCCTGTTTCCGAACGCGGTGCTGATCTTCATCCTGCCGCCGAGCTTCGATGAATTGCTGCTTCGCCTCGAGCGGCGTGGCGAAGACGATGAGGCCGTGATCGCGCGGCGAATGGTCGATGCGCGCCACGAAGTTTCACAGGCCCGATACTTCGACTTCGTTATAATCAACGCCCTGTTCGAGACGGCGCTTTTCGACCTCAAAGCGATCGTCCATTCGCAGCGGCTCAAGTATTCGTCGCTGAAGCGGGCCAAGCCCGCGATCTTCTCTGCCCTCGACCTCGCCTGAGGCCTGCGCCGCTCACCGCGGCGCGCCGATCTACCCGTTCACTGGAACATCATGGCCCGCATCACCGTCGAAGACTGTCTCGTCAAGATCCCGAATCGCTTTCAGCTCGTGCTCGCCGCCACCTACCGCGCCCGCATGCTCAGCCAGGGCCACGCGCCCAAGGTCGAGACCAAGAACAAGCCCGGCGTGACCGCCCTGCGCGAGATCGCGGCCGGCGAGATCGGCATCGAGATGCTCCGCAAGGTGCCGGTCTAGACAAGCCGGCAGTGCCTGCGGGGCATCGTCCCGCAGTGCGTGGCGGCACCCGATCCGCGTAAAATTCGGGCATGGCTTCGCGTCCCTCCGCCACCTCCTCAGACGCCAAGCCGGCGGCGCGAAAACGGCCGCCCGCCGCCGCCGCACATCCGCCCGCGGCCACCGACGCGGCCGCCGCCTCCTTCGCGGCCCTGACCGGCAAGCTCGACTACCTCGACGCCGCCGACATCCGCCGCGTCCGCGACGCCTACCGCTTCGCCGACGAAGCCCATCTCGGCCAGTTCCGCGCCAGCGGCGAGCCGTACATCACCCATCCGATCGCTGTTGCCGGCCTTTGCGCCGAGTGGAAGCTCGACGCCCAGGCCATCATGGCCGCGCTGATGCATGACGCGATGGAAGACTGCGGCATCACCAAGGCCGAGCTGATCGAGCGCTTCGGCGCCCCGGTGGCCGACCTGGTCGACGGCCTCACCAAGCTCGACAAGCTGCGCTTCTCGACGCGCGAGGAGTCGCAGGCCGAGTCGTTCAGGAAGATGCTGCTGGCGATGACGCGCGATGTCCGCGTCATCCTCGTCAAGCTCGCCGATCGGCTCCACAACATGCGCACGATGGACGCGGTAGCGCTCGCCAAGCGCACCCGCATCGCCGCCGAAACGCTCGAGATCTACGCGCCGATCGCGCACCGGCTCGGCCTCAACCAGACCTATCGCGAGCTGCAGGAGCTGTCGTTCAAGCACCTCAAGCCGTGGCGCGAGGCGGCTCTCGGCAAGGCGGTGCAGAAGGCGCGCGGCTACCGGCGCGACATCGTCGACCGCATCAGGAAAGACGTCGAGAAGGGGTTCCTGCAGAACCGGTTGCCGGCCCAGATCTTCGGCCGCGAGAAGACGCTCTTTTCGATCTACAGCAAGATGCGCGAGAAGCGCCTGTCGTTCGCGCAGGTCAGC
>JAYTYH010000519.1:0-3763 GCA_043742485.1 Rhizobacter sp. | reverse complement strand
CACGGTGACGGGCGAGCACGGCGTCGGCGTCGAGAAGCTGAGCTCGATGTGCGTGCAGTTCTCGGCCGCCGAGCGCGAGCAGATGCTGGCCCTGAAGCGCGCCTTCGATCCGGCCGGCACGCTCAACCCGGGCAAGGTCATCCCCTCGCTCGTGCGCTGCGCCGAATACGGCCGAATGCACGTCAAGCGCGGCGTGCTGGCCTTCCCGGAGCTGCCGCGGTTTTGAGCACCGGCGCAGGCATCGCGGTGCTGGCCGAGCGCATCCGCGATGCGGCGGCCTCGGGCCGCAAGCTGTGCATCCGTGGCGGCGGCAGCAAGGACTTCTACGGCGAGCTCGCCGCCGGCGACGTCCTCGACACGCGCGGCCTCGCTGGCCCGGCCGAGCACGAGCCGACCGAGCTCGTCGTCACGGCGCCGGCCGGGATGGCGCTGGCCGACCTCGAATCGCAGCTCGCCGAGCACGGCCAGTGCCTGGCCTTCGAGCCACCGCGCTTCGGCGCCGGCGCCACCGTCGGCGGCATGGTCGCGGCCGGGCTCTCGGGGCCGTCGCGGGCCGCCGCCGGCTCGGTGCGCGACCACGTCCTCGGCGTCGTGCTCATGAACGGCAGTGGCGAGCTGATGCGCTTCGGCGGCCGCGTCATCAAGAACGTCGCCGGCTACGACGTCTCGCGCGTCGTCGCCGGATCGCTCGGCATCCTCGGCGTCGTCGTCGAAGTCTCGCTGAAGGTGCTGCCGAAGGCGGCCGCCGAAGCGACGCTGCGCTTCGACCTGAAGCCGAACGACGCCCTGGCGCGGCTGCACGCCTGGGGCGGCCGGCCGTTGCCGCTCGATGCCAGTGCCTGGTGGAACGGCAACTTGGTCGTGCGCCTGCGCGGCTCGCCGGCGGCGGTCGACGAAGGCGTCGCGGCGCTCGGTGGCGACGCCATCGACACCGCCGCGGCCGGCCCGTTCTGGACCGGCCTGCGCGACCACGACGACCAGTTCTTCCTGGCCGCGCACGACGCCATCGAGCACCAGGACGCCGCCCTCTGGCGCCTCTCTCTGCCGGCGACGGCGCCGCTGCTCGGCCTCGCCGGCGACGAACTCATCGAGTGGCACGGCGCCCAGCGATGGCTCGTCACGCCGCTCGCCGCCGAGGCGATTCGCGGCGCCGCCGCCGCGGTCGGAGGCCACGCGACGCTGTTTCGCGGCCGCGACAAGTCGGCCGGCGTCTTCACGCCGCTGACGGCGCCGCTGCGCACGATCCACGAGCGCATGAAGCAGGCCTTCGATCCGAAGGGCGTCTTCAACCCGGGTCGCCTCTATCGCGGCCTGTGAACACAATCGACGCTTCGCCATGCAAACCGCCCTGACGCCCGAGTTCGCTGCCACCGCCGAGGGCGCCGAGGCCGAGGCCATCCTGCGCAAGTGCGTGCATTGCGGCTTCTGCACCGCGACCTGTCCGACGTACCAGCTGCTCGGCGACGAGCTCGATGGCCCGCGCGGCCGCATCTACCTGATCAAGCAGGTGCTCGAGGGCCACGAGCCGACGCGCGCGACGCAGCTTCACCTCGACCGCTGCCTGACCTGCCGCAACTGCGAGACGACCTGCCCTTCGGGCGTGCAGTTCGGCAACCTCGTCGAGATCGGTCGCAAGCTCGTCGACGAGCGCGTGCCGCGGCCGCCGGGTGAGCGCGCCCTGCGCTGGCTGCTGAAGGAGGGCCTGACGTCGCCGCTGTTCGCGCCGGCGATGAAGCTCGGCCAGGCGGTGCGGCCGCTGCTGCCGGCCGTGCTCAAGGCCAAGGTGCCGGCCGCGGCGCCGAAGAGCGCGCATCGCTGGCCGACGCGCGTGCATCCGCGCAAGGTGCTGATGCTGATGGGCTGCGTGCA
Organism: Rhizobacter sp.; assembly: GCA_043742485.1. GTDB lineage: Bacteria > Pseudomonadota > Gammaproteobacteria > Burkholderiales > Burkholderiaceae_C > Schlegelella_A. Next base: position 1,894 of record JAYTYH010000519.1, on the reverse strand, counting down.
GCCGGCCATGATGCCCAACATCAACAGCGCCACCGCGCGCGTGCTCGACGCTGGAGGCATCCAGACGCTGGTGGCCGACGAGGCCGGCTGCTGCGGCGCCATCCGCCTGCACGGCGGCGACGCCGAAGGCGCGCACGGGCACATGCGCCGCAACATCGACGCCTGGTGGCCGCAGGTCGCGAAAGGCGAGGTCGAGGCCATCGTCATGAACGCCTCGGGCTGCGGCGTCACCGTCAAGGAATACGGCCACGCGCTCGCACATGACCCGGCCTATGCCGACAAGGCGAACCGCATCGCCGACCTGACCCGCGACGTCTCCGAGCTGCTGGCCGACATCGTGCCCACGCTCACGGTCGCGCCGAAGCCGCGCCAGCGCCTCGCCTTTCACCCGCCTTGCACGCTGCAGCACGGGCAGCAGGTCCGCGGCGGCGTCGAGGCGGCCTTCACGTCGCTCGGCTTCGAGATCGCGGTCGCCCGCAACGAAGCGCATCTTTGCTGCGGCTCGGCCGGCACCTATTCCGTGCTGCAACCCGAGCTCGCGTACGCGCTGCGCGACCGCAAGCTCGGCCATCTTGCCGAGCTCGAGCCCGAGGTCATCGTCTCGGCCAACATCGGCTGCATCCAGCATCTGCAGAGCGGCACGACGACGCCGGTGCGGCACTGGATCGAGGTTCTCGACGAGGCGATCGCGACGCCGTGAAGCCGATCCCGTGTTGGTAACGATGGGCGATGCGGCGGCTTGTCGCCGCGCCGTGCCCATCGATCGCATGGCTTTCAATGGCTCATGAGCACTCTCGATTTCGCCCTGCGAGGTGACCACATCACGCTCGACGCCTTGCTCAAGGCGACGGGGCTGGCCGGCAGCGGCGGCGCCGCCAAGGTGCTGATCGCCGAAGGCGGCGTGCGCGTCAACGGCGAGCCGGAGACGCGACGCGGCCGCAAGGTGCGCGCCGGCGACGAGGTGGAAGTCGGCATCGGCGCGAGCGAGACCCGGGTCCTGATTCGCGCCGCAGCCTGATTCCGGCGCCGCGGGCAGGGTTCAGCCCAGCGCCCAGCCCGCGAAGGCGGCCAGCGCCACCACCAGCACAGACGGCCAGCGCCCGAACCACAGCGCCGCGAAGGCAGCGGCGGCCAGCGCCACGTCGGTGAACGAGTGCAACGCCGTCGTCGCCAGAGGTGTGACGAGCGCCGCCAGGAGAAGGCCGACGACCGCGGCATTGACGCCAGCCATGGCGGTGCGGGCGTTGCGCCGCGCCCGCACTGCCGTCCAGAACGGCAAGGCACCGACGACGAGAAGATAGGCTGGCAGAAAGATTGCGACGAGCATCGCGACGCCGCCTGCGACGCCGCCGGCCAGCACCGGCAGGAGGGCGCCGAGATAGGCGGCGAACGTAAAGAGCGGCCCGGGCACGGCCTGGGCGGCACCGTAGCCAGCGAAGAACGTGCCCGGGTCGAGCCAGCCCGCGCCGACGATGCCAGCCTCGAGCCAGGGCAGCACGACATGGCCACCGCCGAACACCAGGGCTCCGGCGCGATAGAACACCGAGGCCATGCGCAGATCGTCGCTGCCGATCGCAGCCGCCAGCAGTGGCAGACCGACGAGGACGGTCGCGAACGCGGCCAGCAGCGCCGCGCCGGTGCGACGGCCGACGACGACTTCGAGCGCTGCCGAAGCGCCGATGGCGATAGGGTCGGCAGCGACGAATCCGATGCCGACCACGGCCCCGAGCACGACAGCGACAAAGGATGCGGGTGTCGCCAGCCCGCCGGGCACGATTAGCATCAGCATCGCCGCGGCCAGCGCGATCCCGGCCCGCAATCGATCGGGGCAGAGCGTTCGCGCCATCCCCAGCACGGCAACCGCCACCACCGCGACCGCGGCCACCACCAGCCC
>JAYTYH010000518.1:0-1627 GCA_043742485.1 Rhizobacter sp. | reverse complement strand
CACCTCTTCCACGACTCCTTCATCAAGGTGCTGGTGCGGCGGCTGCATTCGGCGCACGAAGCGCTGGCGCACCCGCGCCGCATCTTCTAGCGCATCAGGTCGGGGCCCGGTTGCGAGGCTTGCCGGCCGCCCCGGCGGCATGCTCCAATCCCGGTCGGCTGCCCCGCAAGGGCGGCGTCCAGCCCACTTTTCAGGAACATCCAATGAAGCAATTCCTCACCCTGTCCGCAGCTCTTGCCCTGGCCGTCTCGAGCTCGGCGTTCGCTGCTTCGCACAAGGAAGCGCCCGCCATGGCCGCAGCCAGCGCACCGATGACGACGCAGCAATCGAAGATGGGCGACTGCAACAAGGAAGCCGCCGCCAAGAAGGGCGACGAGCGCAAGGCCTTCATGAAGACCTGCCTCTCGGCCAGCAAGCCGATGACGCAGCAGACCAAGATGAAGAAGTGCAACGTCGACGCCACCGGCAAGAAGGGCGACGATCGCAAGGCCTTCATGAAGGAATGCCTCTCGGCCTGATAGCCGCCGGGCACGCCGCGGCACCGGCGATCGCCCGCACGCTCGACGCCGCCGCAGCCGCCAGGGAATCGGTTGCCTGCGCGCTTTGCGGGCAGGCGGCGTTCGAGCGGCTGGCATCGATCGCTCGCTACGGCATGGGCCTGGCGACGGTCGGTGGCCCCGGCTGCGGCCTGGTCCAGACGCGGCCGCGCCTGACCGCCGTCGCCGTCGCCGTCGACGCCTTCTATCGCGACGCGTCATCGACCGGCAGCGCTTTCGCCCGGCGCGCAAGCGTGGGCTGCGCCGCTTGCGCGGCCGCCGCGAGGGCATCGCCTAGATGCGACGGCGTCGCCTACGAGGCAATCGCATAAATTAGCGTCATGGCCTTGCCTCCACCCCGCGCCGTGCTCTTCGATGCCTACGGCACGCTGTTCGACGTCTACAGCGTCGGCATTGCCGCCGAGCGGCTTTTCCCCGGCGCCGGTGAGCGCCTCGGCGTTCTCTGGCGCGACAAGCAGATCGAGTACACGCGGCTGACGTCGATGAGCGGCCGGACGCGCAGCTTTCGCGACTGCACTTGCGCCGGCCTGCGTTACGCCGCTCGCCGGCTGGGTCTCGCGCTCCCGGCCGAGGCCGAAACCGAGCTCATGGGCGCCTACGAGAAGCTGGCGCCGTTCGCCGAGAACGAAGGCGTGCTGCGCGAGCTGCAGCGCCGCGGCATCCGCGCCGGCGTACTCAGCAACGGCGACCCCGACATGCTCGACGCCGTCGTTCGCAACGCCGGCTTCGGCGGTCTGCTCGACCCGGTGCTGAGTGTCGGGAGCACCGGCCGCTTCAAGACCGACCCGTCGACGTACGCGCTCGGCACGGCCGCCTTCGGGCTCGCCGCGGGCGAGGTGCTCTTCGTCTCGTCGAACTGCTGGGACGCCATCGGCGCCAGCTGGTTCGGCTACACCACGCTCTGGATCAACCGCTTCGGCCTGCCGCTCGACGAGCTCGACGCCGAGCCCACCCGCACCGGCTCGTCGCTTGCCGACGTGCTGGACTTCTTTGCCGCCTGATTCTTCGCCTCTTGCCTCTTGAAAGCTTCCCGATGACCCTTCCTTTGCCCACTGGCGTGCAGATCAACG
>JAYTYH010000517.1:0-1908 GCA_043742485.1 Rhizobacter sp. | reverse complement strand
GCCGATCCGCACCGGCCGCCACGCCGGACTCATCGCCTGACGCATCCAGTCGCGCATCGCGCGCGCGCCCTTGGTGCGGCGGGCGAGATCGAACTGGCGCAGGTTCCAGAGGCTGCGGCCGGCCAGCAGCAAGCGCTGCTCGGTCGGCATGACGTTGACCGGCGCGCCGAGCCATTGCTCGGCGGCGACTGCGGCGGCAGGCGACGTCGTCCAGCGCGTCGCGACCGGCGCCGGCTGCGGCACCAGCGCCCGTGCCAGCCCGCCTTCGAGGCGACCCGTGGCGACGCCGTCGACGCTGGCCCAGGTGATCACGGTGCTGCGCGGCGAGCCGGCATCGCCGCTCGCGGCGACGTGGAAGTGGCCGGCCGGCGGGTCGTCGGGCCACGACATCGGGACGACGCGGTCGACGAAGACGCCGGCCTTCTGCAACGACGCCAGCTCCTGCTGCAGCCATGCCTTGTCGACCGCCGCGACCCAGGTCGGCTGGCCGGCGACGGCCTGCGGCGCGATGGCGAGATGCACGGAGTCGGCGTCTTCGAGCAACGCCTCTTCGAGCACACCGGTGAGCGCTGCCCGCAGCCGCGCCACAGGTGCCTTCGGCAACGTGATTCGATGCCAGCCGACGTCGGCCTCCTGCACGACGGCGATCACGATGGCGGCACCGGGCAACAGCGCCGCGGCCGCTTCGCCCTGGGCCTCGAACTCAATGCCGTCGGCGCTGGTCACGTAGGCGTAGTCGGAGCGTGGCCAGCCGTCGGTGTCACGGTCCTGGCGGGCGCCGGCGCGCAGGCGCTGGTGCACGGGAAGCTGGATGACTAGGGTCGACATAGTGGGCGCCGAAGGCTACCCGCATTTTAGGTATCGCCGACAGCGAAGCCTTCGCAATCAAGGACTTACGCCAACATCTTGTAGCGAAATCGCAGTACTGCTTCTCGCTTCGTGCGCTTTCAGGTGCCGGCGCTGTCGCGGCTGGAGACGCGTTCGCGCTGCAGCACCTCGACGGCGAGTCCGCGCCGCTGCACCAGCGATCGTTGCTCGAGGACGACGTCGCCCAGGCGCAGCCGGCCGCGCACTTCGAAGTAGTTCGTGACGACGTCGACCTGCGTGAAGCTGGCGTCCGGCAGGCCCGGCGCCAACCGCTGCACATCGGCCCTCGACTTGAACGGCACCCGCTGCCGCGCCTGCACCATGCGCTCGGCGGTGGCCAGATCGAGCCCTTCGATGGCGGCGACCAGCACTTCGCGCGGTGCCGTGTTCGCATTGACCTTGGTCTTCTCCGGCAGGAGCACGACGTAGGGTTCGAGCGCCCGCACGGCCTGAGCGTCGATGCCCAACCAGACCAGCTGGCCGACCGAACGAGGCATCAATGGCGGGTCGGCCGGTGGTGCTTCGGCCGCGCTCGGGGCACCGCTGGCGCTAAGGTCGGGAGGGGCCGGCGGCGACGCGTCGCGCATGCCGGCGGCGAGCCGGGCAGCAACGTCGGCGGAGACGCCGATGGTCTCGCAGAGCCGCTGCAATGAAGCCATGCCGAGCGCATCGATGCGCGCTCCGGTGACGACATTGGCGAGGTTGAAGCGGGCCTGCGCGTCGGTGATCGCGCCCGACAGGAAGGCGTCGGGGGCGTCGTCGGTGTTGTTCTTGTCGGCGGCGAGGAAGGTCGACAGGCGGGCCTCCGCGAGCGGCACGGCCCAGGGCTCGCCGAGATGGTCGGTGCCACCGTTGCGAGCGTCTTCGCGCAGGATAAGGCGGGCCCAGTCGAGCGCGCCGGAGAGGATCCAGGCCGACTGCGTGCGCGCCCGCTCCGCCGCCTCGACCTGCACTGCGCGCCACTGCTGCCACAGCATCGACGACGCCAATGTCGCAATGAGCGCCACGATGATCATGGCGGTAAGGAGCGCGGCGCCGCGC
>JAYTYH010000516.1:0-3251 GCA_043742485.1 Rhizobacter sp. | reverse complement strand
CGCCAAACTTTACTGCCCAGGCGGTGCTGGGCGGCAAGGTGTTCAAGTTTTCCCTGGCCGATTCCCTGGCCAAAGGGCCAGTGGTTCTCTATTTCTTTCCTGCCGCCTTCTCGGTCGGCTGCTCGATCGAGGCGCACGAGTTCGCGGAGTCGATCCCGAAGTACGAAGCGCTCGGCGCCACCGTGATCGGCGTGTCTTCCGACGACATCGGCACTCTCGGCAAGTTCTCGGTCCAGGCCTGCCAGGGCAAGTTCCCAGTCGCTTCCGACGATAACCAGAACGTCATGAAGTCGTACGACGCCGTCATGGCGCTGCGCCCCGACTACGCCAACCGCGTTTCCTACGTGATCGCTCCGAACGGCAAGGTGATCTACAACTACCAGAGCCTGAATCCGAGCCGGCATGTCGAGAAGACGCTCGCAGCGCTGAAGGACTGGTCGCAGACCAAGGGCAGGCAGTGAGAGCCTCGAAGGCTTTCCCTGCGGGCGCGGCATCGCGCGCCCGCGGTCTCTTCCTGGTCCTCGCGCTGATCGCGGCGCCCGCCTTGGCGGCGGCACCGGCACCGGTCGGCGCCCCGGAAGCGACGCTGCGCGAAGACCTCCAGGGCGCGCGCTGGCCGGCCGACGTCGTGCGGACGGCGACGCACGTCGTGACCGATGTGCGCAAGGCGTCTCTGGCCGACGAGGAAGCGGCGCTGCGTGTCGCCCGCCACCCTCGCGACCGCGCCGCCGATGCCAGGAGCGACGGCATTCACGACATCGGCTGGCTGCAGTACTCGGCCGCACTCGGCAGTGCCGCCGGCAACTATGCGCTGGCCATGCACTACCGCAAGGACAACCAGCCGGCGCTGGCCGCACCTTACGAAGCCCGCGCCGGGGAACTCGGCTTCAACATCCCCGTCGCGCTCGACAACGTCCGCAAATAGACCATGGCCGATTCTTCGCGTCTCTCATACGGCCAGTTCGGCATCGCCTGGGCCGCGGTCTTCGCCGCCATCCTCGTGCTCGACGGAATCTGGCTCGGCTTCCTGGCCAAAGACCTCTACAAACGCGAGATGGGCAGCCTGATGGCCGACTCGGTGCGCATCGTTCCGGCCATCGTTTTCTACGTGCTCTATCCGGCGGCGCTGGTCTACCTCACGCTGCTGTCGCCGCCCTCGGGCTGGGCCGAGGCAGCGATCCGCGGCCTCGTGCTCGGGCTGGCCGCCTATGGCGCCTACGATCTCACCAACCTCGCCGTCGTGCGCGACTGGTCGCTCAGGATCAGCCTGATCGACTGGGCCTGGGGCGGTTTCCTCAGCGCCGCCGCGGCAGCCGGCGGCTACGCGGCGACCTGGGGCCGCACCTAGGGCGGCTGTCGATCAGCGCCCCGCGGCGCTGACCCGCCAGACGACGTTGCCGACGTCGTCGGCGACCAGCAGGGCGCCGGTCTTGTCGATCGCCACGCCCACGGGCCGGCCCCTGGCCTCGCCGCGGTCGTTCAGAAAGCCCGTCAGCACGTCGATCGGTGCCCCGGCCGGCTTACCGTCGGCGAAGGGAACGAAGACCACCTTGTAGCCGCTGTGCGGCCTGCGGTTCCACGAGCCATGCTGGCCGACGAACATGCCGTTGGTGAACGGCGCCGGCAGCGCCGAGCCGGCCGACGACGCCAAGCCGAGCGAGGCCGTGTGCGGGCCGAGCGCGTAGTCGGGCGCGACGGCGCCGGCGACGAGCTCGGGTCGCTGCGGCTCGACACGCGTGTCGACGTGCTGGCCGTAGTAGCTGTACGGCCAGCCGTAGAAGGCGCCGTCGCGCACGGAGGTCAGGTAGTCGGGCACAAGGTCGCTGCCGATCTCGTCGCGCTCGTTGGCCACGGTCCACAGCACGCCATCGACCCAGGCCATGCCGTTCGGGTTGCGCAGGCCGCTGGCGAAGACGCGGCCGGCGCCTGTCTTCGTGTCGATCTGCCAGATCGCGGCGCGACCCTCTTCGGCCGCCATGCCGTTCTCGCCTACGTTGCTGTTCGAGCCCACGGTCGCGTAGAGCGTGCTGCCGTCGCCTCCGGCGACGATGTTCTTGGTCCAGTGGTGATTGATCGGCCCGGCCGGCAGGGCGGCGACCATGGCTGGCGGCGCATCGATCTTGGTCGCACCATCGGTGTACGGAAAGCGCACGACGGCATCGGAGTTGGCGACGTAAAACTCGTGGCCGACGAGTGCCATGCCGAATGGCGAACTCAGCTTCTCGAGAAACGCGCTTCGGGTCCGGGCGCGGCCATCGGCATCGAGGCCGCGCAGCAGCGTGATGCGGTTGGCGCTCGGCGTGCCGGCGCCGGCACGCGCCATCACCTTCTTCATCACGAAGCCCCTGATGCCCTTGCCGTCTGCGGGCTTGGGCGGCGCATTGGTCTCGGCGACGAGAACGTCGCCGTTGGGCAGAACGTAGAGCCAGCGCGGGTGATCGAGGCCAGCGGCGTAGGCGGTGACGGTGAGGCCGGCCGCTGCGACCGGCGTCTCGCCACTGGCCCAGCCGATCGCCGGTGCGATGTTGACGGTCGGCAGCAGGGACCTGGCAGGCGGCGGCAGTTGCGGCGCCGGTCCGGTACCGGCGGCGACGGTCAGGGTGGCCACGTCACCGCATGCACCCAGCAGCGCGGCGCAGGCGAGGGCAGTGAGACGAAAGGTGGTTTTCATGTGCATGACTGGGCAATCGACGCGCCCGACGGCGCAGAAGGCATGCCGGCGCGGAGCCTCGCCGTCACACTGGCCGCAGACCACCGGAGAGCCACCATGCAATCTGCGCGCATTCATGCAAGGCCCATGTCGAAACGGCCCTTTGTGCTCTACGCCGGCGGCCATGCCGCGCTTCTTCTGGGCGCCTGGGCCATGCACGTCTCCGGCTCGATGTGGCCGATGGCCCTGGCTGCGTCGGCGTCGATGATGCTGACGCAGCCGCTCGTTCGCCACGTCGTCGCCGTCGCAGCCCGACGCAGGTCAACGCAATGAGCGAGTCGCGCGCAGCATCCCTCGCGAAAGCGATCCGGCTCCTGCTGTAGGAGCACGCCCACGGGGCCGGCGCCGCCAAGACGACCCGGGCTGGCGACGGCGACCGCTTCTCCGCCTCTGATGCCCGCCGCATCCTCGCTTCACATCCACACCACAGGGGCGAAGCGATGGAAACCAACGAACCGATGCTCACCGGCCTGTTCCGCGACCGCGACAGCGCCGAGCGCGCCTTCCAGTCGATCTCCGACCGCGGCTATACCCGCGCGGA
>JAYTYH010000515.1:0-4433 GCA_043742485.1 Rhizobacter sp. | reverse complement strand
ACGGCAGCGCCGTGCAGGGCTCCGTCTGCGAGCCGCTGGCGCTCGAAGGGGCGCGCGACATCTCCAGCTTCGGCGGCTGGCGCGCATACATCGATCCCCTCGCGCACGCGGCCGGAGCCGCGCCGCATTTATTTAACATAGAGGACATTCCATGCCGCACTCAACGAAAGAATTTACAGCCGCCAATTCCGCGACGCGACGTCGCTTGTTGCAGGGCGGCGCCGCCGCCACGGTGCTCGGCGCGTTCGGCGCGCGACAGGCGCGCGCGCAATCAGCACAGAAAGTCCGCGTCGGCTACTGGCCGGTGGCTGCGGGGCTGCCGTTCTTCGCCGCAGTGGAGAAGGGTTACTTCAAGGAAGCCGGTCTCGACGTCGAAGCGATCAAGTTCGCCGGCGCGCAGCAGGTGATGGAAGCGATGCTCGCCGGCCGCTCCGACGGCAGCGCCAATGGCACCGGCTCGGCCAATCTCGCCATCGGCGAGCTCGCCCAGCCGGGCCTGTTCAAGATCTTCGCCACCAACCCGAGCAACGCGAAGTACGTGCTCGAGGAATTCATCGTCCCGAAGGACAGCACGGTGAAGACGATGGCCGAGCTAAAGGGCAAGCGCATCGCCTCCGGCCCAGGCATCCAGAACGTGACGCTCGCCAAGACCATGCTCGAGCGCTCCGGCGCCGGCGCCATGAGCGTCACCGAGCTGCCGATCGGCCAGCACGTCGCCGCCATCGCCGCCGGCCAGATTGACGCCGCCTACACGCTCGAGCCCACCGGCACGATCGGCCGCATGAACGGCACCTGCCGCGTCCTCGAAGCCGGCGTCGTCGCCCACTACATCCTGGGCGACCCGCTGGCGCCCTGGCACGGCGGCTCGGCCAGCCTCACCACCGAGTTCATCAGGAAGTACCCGGCCGAAACGAAAAAGTTCATCGTCGCCTACGCCAGGGGCATCGAGCTCGTGCGCAGCCAGCCCGCCGAGGCGCGTCAGTTCCTGAAGGGCTATACCGCCATCGAAGGGCCGCTCACCGCCGAGGTGCCCCTCGCCTCGTACATGCTCTGGAACGAGTTCAAGGCCAGCGACGTCGCCTACTTCCAGAAGTTCTACGACCTTTTCTCCGACAAGGGCATCTTCGACAAGCGCGTCCTCGTTGAGCCGATGCTCTTCAAGGGTTGATGCGATGAGCGCCACACCCGCCGCCACGACTGCGCCCTGGAGCGCGCGCGGCGATGCTGCCAAGCCGGCGCCAAAGCGCTTCGAGGGGGGACGCCTGCTGCCCTTCGTCGGGCCGGTGCTGCTCTTCATCGCCTGGGACCTCGTCGTCCGCTTGGGCTTCATCAAGGCCATCCTGCTGCCGACGCCGTGGGCCACGCTCGGGGCGCTCTTCACCGGCCTGGCCGGCGGGCCCCTGCTGCTCGACTTCGGCGTCACCGTGCTGCGCACGCTCGAGGCGTTCCTGATCGCGGCAGTGGTCGGGGTGCCGCTCGGCGTTCTGCTCGGCAGCAACGAGAGGGCCTACCGCAGCGTCGAATTCCTGATCGACTTCTTTCGCTCCACGCCGTCGAGCGCACTGATCCCGCTGTTCCTGCTGATCTTCGGCGTGAGCGACATCAACAAGGTCGCGATCGCCGCCTTCGGTGCGCTGCTGATCGTGATCTTCAACAGCGCCTACGGCGTGATCAACGCCAGGAAGCAACGCGTGATGGCGGCCAAGGTGATGGGCGCCTCGCGCTGGCAGGTGTTCAAGGACGTGCTGATCTGGGAGAGCCTGCAGCCGACCTTCGTCGGGCTGCGCTCGGCGGTCTCGATGGCGCTCGTGATCGTGATCGTCGCCGAGATGTTCATCGGCTCCGACACCGGGCTCGGTCACCGAATCATCGATGCGCAGCAGGTGCTGAACGTGAAAAGCATGTACGCCGCGATCCTCGCCGCCGGCGCGCTCGGCTACGGGCTCAACGTGCTGTTCCTCGTCGCCGAACGAAAGATCGTGCACTGGAGCGGGCGATGAGCGCCGTCCTCAATGCCGCCGTCGTCGCCGAGGTACCCGAGCGCGCTTTTGTGCCCGGCCCCGCCGGCACCCACATCACCATCCGCGGCCTCACGAAATACTTCGCCGGCTGGCCGCTCTACGAGAACTTCGACCTCGACATCCCGAAGCACCGCATCGTCTCGGTGTTCGGCCCCAACGGCTGCGGCAAGTCGACGCTCATCAACATGATCGCCGGCCTGGTGCCGATCGACTCCGGCCAGATCCTGTTCGACGGCAAATCGCTCGCCGACACCAAGATCGGCTACGTCTTCCAGAACTACCGCGAGGCGATGTTCCCGTGGATGCGCACGATCGACAATATCGCGTATCCGCTCAAGCTCGAAGGCCGCAGCAAGGCCGAGGTCGATCGCCGCATGGCCGAGCTGGTGGCGAGCTTCGACGTCAGGTTCGACCTGAAGCGCTATCCGTACGAGCTCTCGGGCGGCCAGCAGCAGACAGCTTCGATCATGCGGGCGCTGGCGCCCAACCCCGAGGTACTGTTCCTCGACGAGCCGTTCTCCGCGCTCGACTTCGAGATGACGCTCTTCATCCGCGAGAAGCTGCAGGAGGTCTTCATGCAGACCGGCACGACGATGCTGCTCGTCTCGCACGACCTCGAGGAGGCGGTGTATCTCGCCGACCAGGTGTTGTTGCTGACGAAGCGGCCGACCCGCATTGCCGAAACCCTGCCGTACGGCGAGGCGCGGCCGCGCACGCTGGCGACGCTTTCCGAGCCGAGCTTCATCGCCGCCAGGAAAAAGAGCCTCGAGATCTTTCAGCGCGAAGTCCGGCGCTAGCGGGAACATCAGCCATGGATGAGCAGCAGGCACTCAGCTACGTCAGGGCCGCCGCCGCGGTGCTCGGGCTACCGCTCGACGAGGCGCGGGTCGCGAGGGTGGCCGTTCAGCTGCGACGGACCGCGGCCCTGGCCGAAAGCCTCGATGCGTGGGCCCTCGATGCCGCCGACGAATTGGTCGAGATCTACCGGCCACTGCCGTTTCCGGCCGAGTCCGACGCAGGCGGGTCGCCGCCATGACCGGCCTCGGGCTCGACGGCGCAGCGCTGGTGCGGGCCATCGCCAGCGGCGAGGTCAGCGCCGCGGCAGCACTGCAAGCCTGCATCGACCGCATCGACGCCACCGACGGGCGCGTCAACGCCTTCACCGGCAGGAGCTTCGAGCGGGCGCGCCGCGAGGCCGCCGGCATCGACGCGATGCGCCGGCGTGGCGACGCGCTGCCGCCGCTCGCGGGCCTGCCTTATGCGGTGAAGAACCTGTTCGACATCGAGGGCGAGGTCACGCTCGCCGGCTCGACCATCAACCGCGGCCACGTCCCGGCGCGAGAAGATGCCTTCCTGATCCAACGGCTGCAGGCAGCCGGTGCGGTGCTGGTCGGTTCGCTCAACATGGACGAATACGCCTACGGCTTCACCACTGAGAACACCCACTACGGGCCGTGCCACAACCCGCACGACCTGACGCGCATCGCCGGCGGCTCATCGGGTGGTTCGGGTGCCGCCGTGAGTGCCGGCCAAGTGCCGCTGGCGTTGGGCTCCGACACCAACGGATCGATCCGGGTCCCGGCTTCGCTGTGCGGCGTCTGGGGCCTGAAACCGACCTTCGGCCGGCTCTCGCGCCGCGGCGCCTATCCATTCGTGAACAGCCTCGACCATGTCGGGCCTCTCGCCGACAGCGCCGAGGCACTGGCACTGGCCTACGACGCCTTGCAGGGACACGACCCGTCGGACCCGGGTTGCCAGGCGCTGCACGTCCAGCCGGTGACCGGCGGCCTGCGACGTGGCATCGAGGGCCTGCGCATCGGCCGCCTCGGCGGCTACTTCGTCGAAAACGGCGACGCGGCGGCGCGTGCCGCAGTCGAGAAGGCGGCGCTGGCGCTCGGTGCCGTGACCACGCTGGATTGGCCCGACGCGGCGACGGCGCGTGCCGCGGCGTTCATCGTCGGTGCCAGCGAAGGTGGTGCATTGCACCTCGCGGACCTGCGCACCCGGGCCGACGAGTTCGAGCCGCTGTCGGTCGACCGCTTCATCGCGGGCGCGCTGCAGCCCAGCGCGTGGTACGTGCGAGCGCAGCGATTTCGCCGCGTCTACCGCGACAAGGTCAACGCCTTGTTCCGGCACTGGGACGTGCTGCTGGCGCCGGCCACCCCGGTCAGCGCGCCAGTGATCGGCACCGAGTGGCTCGACGTCAACGGCACGAATCTGCCGTGCCGGCCGACCGTGGGCATGCTGACGCAGCCGATCTCATTCGCCGGCTGCCCGGTCGTCGTCGCGCCGATGTGGCCCGAGGGCACGGGCGGTCTGCCGCTCGGCGTGCAGCTCATCAGCGCGCCGTGGCGCGAAGACCTGGCGCTGCGCACCGGCCTGGCACTGCAGCAGGCCGGCGTCGCCGGTCTC
>JAYTYH010000514.1:0-4866 GCA_043742485.1 Rhizobacter sp. | reverse complement strand
GGGCCGCAGCTACGTGCCGGGCAACCTGCGCCGCTACGGCGACGAGCCGACCAAGTCGATCGGCCGCATCGTCCTCGACGCGTCGTTCTCGCCGGTGTCCCGCGTGAGCTACACGGTCGAGAGCGCCCGCGTCGAGCAGCGCACCGACCTCGACAAGCTGGTGATGGAAATCGCCACCAACGGCGCGATCACTCCGGAAGAGGCGATCCGCTCGTCGGCCAAGATCCTGGTCGAGCAACTGGCGGTGTTCGCGCAGCTCGAAGGACAGATCGGCGAGATGTTCGACCCGCAGCCGGTGCGTTCGACGCAGTTCGATCCGATTCTGTTGCGCCCGGTCGACGAGCTCGAGTTGACGGTGCGTTCGGCGAACTGCCTGAAGGCCGAGAACATCTACTACATCGGCGACCTGATCCAGCGCACGGAGACCGAGTTGCTGAAGACGCCGAACCTCGGCCGCAAATCGCTCAACGAGATCAAGGAAGTGCTGGCTTCGCGCGGGCTCACGCTCGGCGCCCGGCTCGAGAACTGGCCGCCCCAAGGCCTCGACAAGCGTTAACCATCCACGAGGTTCGCTCGGCGAACCCGGTGCACCCGCCAGTACCTGACACGGCTGGCGGTCGACAACAGCAAAGGAAAGCACCATGCGTCACGGACACGGACTCCGCAAACTCAACCGCACCTCGGAGCACAGGCTCGCGATGCTCCGCAACATGTGCGTCTCGCTGCTTCGCCACGAAGCCATCAAGACGACGTTGCCCAAGGCCAAGGAGCTGCGCCGCGTCGTCGAGCCGCTCATCACGCTGGCCAAGGAGCCGACGCTGGCCAATCGCCGCCTCGCCTTCGACCGCACGCGTGACCGCGCGATCGTCACCAAGCTGTTCGCCGAACTGGGCCCGCGCTACAAGGCGCGCCCGGGCGGTTACACGCGCATCCTGAAGATGGGCTTTCGCCAGGGCGACAACGCGCCGATGGCGTTCGTGGAACTGGTCGACCGGCCCGCGCCCGTCGATGCCGACGCCGACAAGGCCGAAGCCTGATCGAAGCCTGAGCGGGGGAAGGCGGGAGGCATGGCCGAGCCGCTCCTCCGCATTCGCCACCTGACGAAGAAATTCGGCGACGCCACGGTCGTCGACGATCTCTCGCTCGAGATCATGCCGGGCGAATGCCTCGGCGTGATCGGCCCCCAACGGCGCCGGCAAGACGACGACGATCCGCATCTGTCTGGGCCTCTCCGGCCCCGACGGCGGCACCATCGAGGCCTTCGGAATGCCCTTGCCCGAGCAAGTGCGCGAGGCCAAGAAGCGGATCGGCGTCGTCACCCAGTTCGACAGCCTGGATCCCGACTTCACCTGTGCAGAGAACCTGCGCGTCTACGGCGCCTACTTCGGTCTGTCGCGTGCAGTGATCGAAGAACGCGTACCGAAGCTGCTTGCCTTCGCGGCGCTGCAGGCGAAGGCGAACGCGAAGCCGGGTGAGCTTTCGGGCGGCATGAAGCGGCGACTGTCGCTGGGCCGCGCGCTCGTCAACGACCCCGACCTGCTACTGCTCGACGAGCCCACGACCGGCCTCGACCCACAGGCGCGACATCTCATGTGGGAGCGCCTCGGCACCTTGCTGCAGCAAGGCAAGGCCATCCTGCTGACGACGCATTTCATGGACGAGGCGGAGCGCCTCTGCGATCGGCTGCTCGTGCTCGACCACGGCAAGAAGATCGCCGAAGGCACGCCGCGCGGCCTGATCGCCGAGCATCTGGAGAGCGACGTCGTCGAGGTTTACGGCGGCGGTGCGTCCGCCGCCGCACAGCGTCACGGCAGCCTGGCGCAGCGCGTCGAGACCAGCGGCGAGACGGTGTTCTTCTACCTGCGCGAGCCCAAGCCGCTGCTCGACGCGCTTGCCGTCGAGCCCGGCATCCGCTACCTGCATCGGCCTGCCAATCTGGAAGACCTCTTCCTGAAGCTGACCGGCCGCCAGATCCGCGACGACGCCTGACGACGATGCTCGTTCCCATCTACGCTCCGCCGCACATCACCCGCCGTTTCTGGCCGGTGGTCATGCGCAACCTGCTGGTCTGGAAGAAGCTCGCCGTGCCGAGCGTGCTCGGCAACATCGCCGAGCCGCTGATCACGCTGGTCGCTTTCGGCTACGGCGTCGGCTCGCTGATCGGCCAGATCGACGGCATGCCCTACATCGAATACCTGGCCTCGGGCAGCGTTGCCGTCAGCGCCGCCTTGGCGGCGACCTTCGAAGCGCTGTATTCCGCATACTCGCGCATGGCGGTGCAGAAAACCTGGGACTCGATCCTGAACGCGCCGATCGCGCTCGACGACATCGTCTTCGCCGAGATGCTGTGGGCGGCGATGAAGGCGCTGTTCTCCTGCGCCGCCATCCTCGTCGTGATCTTCGTGCTCGGCATCAGCCGGGCGCCGACGATGCTGCTGGCGCTGCCGGTGCTCGCGCTGGCCGGCGTGACGTTCGCGTCGATCGCGCTCGTCTTCAACGCCGTCGCGAAGGGCTACGACTTCTTCACCTACTACTTCACCCTCGTCGTCACGCCGATGACCTTTCTCTCGGGCGTGTATTTTCCGATCACACAGATGCCGCCCTGGCTGCAGACGGTGGCTCAGGTGCTGCCGTTGAAGGCGGCCGTCGACCTCGTTCGGCCGCTCGTTCTGGGGCAACTGCCCGCCCATCCACTGCAGCCGCTGCTGATCCTCACGGCCTATGCATGCAGCGGCTACTATCTGGCGCTGGTGCTCACTCGGCGTCGATTCTTCAAGTAGGCGCCGCCCGCAAAGCCACCCTCCGCGCCAACCCCATGCAGATGCAGCCACGACTCTTCGCACTGGTCCGAAACGCACGGCATCTGATCGCCGATCGCGGCGCGCGGCTCGTCCTGGTAACTCTCTTCCTGCTGCTGAGCGCTGCTTTCCAGCAGGCGCGCGCGGCAGACGAATTCCTCGAGCCGCAGAAGGCATTCCAGTTCTCGGCCCGCCAGCTCGACGCCAGGAACGTCGAGGTCACTTTCGCCATCGCGCCGGGCTATTACCTCTATCGAGAGCAGTTCAAGTTCGCTGCCACCGGCGCCACGCTCGGTTCGCCGGTGCTTCCCGCGGGCAAGGTCAAGTACGACGAGACCTTCCAGAAGAACGTCGAGACCTATCGCGAGCAGATCAGGATCGTGGTGCCGGTCGAGCAGGCGGGCGGTGACTTCCGGCTCGTGACCACGAGCCAGGGCTGTGCCGACGCCGGCCTCTGCTACCCGCCGATGCAGAGCGCCGCCATGGTCAGCCTGGCGGGCTTCGGCGGGACCGGCGCAGTGCGGGTGGTCGACGCCGGCGAGCCAAGTCAAGCTTCCGCGGGCCGCTCGGTCACCACGACCGCGCCCAGTGCCGGTGTGGCACCCGGTTCCGCCGCCGGCATCGAGGCCGTGCTCCAAGGCGGTTCCTTCTGGCCCGTGGTTGGTGCTTTCTTCATCGCCGGCCTGCTGTTGTCGCTGACGCCGTGCGTGCTGCCGATGTTGCCCATCGTCTCGTCGATCATCGTCGGCCAGGGCGGCTACGGTTTCGGCGGTGTCCTCAGCGCGGCAGGCGGCGCCGGCGCCGTGGGCGCGGAGCGGGTGCGCGTGTCGCGGCGCCGTGGTCTGGCCCTGGCGGCCTCGTACTCGTTCGGCATGGCCGTCGTCTACACCGCCTTCGGCGTCGCGGCGGGCCTGGCCGGTGAAGGCCTCGCCGCGGCGTTGCAGAACCCCTGGGTGCTCGGTGCCTTCGCGTTCGGCCTCGTGGCGTTGTCGCTTTCGATGTTCGGCGTCTACGAGTTGCAATTGCCGCTCGCCGTACGCTGCCGCTTTTCCGATGCGGCGCAGAAGATGCCTGCCGGTCGCGTCGCCGGGGTGTGTGCCATGGGCGGCGTCTCAGCGCTCATCGTCAGCCCGTGCGTGGCGGCGCCGCTGGCTGGAGCCTTGCTCTACCTCAGCCAGACGCGCGACGTCTGGCTCGGTGGCACCGCGTTGTTCTCGATGGCGGCCGGCATGAGCGTGCCGCTGCTGCTGGTGGGCGTGTCGGCAGGCGCGCTGCTGCCGCGCGCTGGCGCCTGGATGGTCGAGGTGAAGGCCGCCTTCGGCGTGCTCTTGCTCGGCGTCGCCTTGTGGACGATCCAGCCCGTGTTGCCGGCGTCGCTCGTGCTCGCCGGCTGGGGCATCCTGGCGATGGTCGCGGCCGCGATGCTGATGTCCAGAACCCACGCGAGCGCACGCCTTGCGATCTGGCGCAAGGCTGCAGCCGGCGTATTCGCGCTGGTCGGGGTGATCCAGATCGTCGGTGCGGCTTCGGGAGGCACCGATCCGCTGCAGCCTCTGGCCCGGCTCACGTCGCGCGGCGAGGGCACCGGTGCCGCCGGCGTGCCGCACTTCACCATGATCCGCAACGTCGGCGATCTCGACGCGGCCCTGCGCGCGCCGGGTCGCCCGGTGATGCTCGATTTCTACGCCGACTGGTGCGTGTCGTGCAAAGAGATGGAGCGCTTCACATTCACCGATTCGGTGGTGCGACAAAAGCTCGCGGGTGCGCTGTTGTTGAAGGCCGACGTCACGGCCAACAATGCCGAAGACCGCGAGCTGCTCAAGCGATTTCACCTTTTCGGCCCGCCCGGCACGATCTTCTTCGATGCCCGTGGGCAAGAGATCGCCGCAGCGCGGCTGGTCGGCTTTCAGAGCAGCGCAGGGTTCATACAGACTCTGCAAAAGGCAGGGCTCTGAAACGACTCAACCGTGGCTGCGTGTTAAACTCGACTCGCGAGGTGGAGCAGTCTGGTAGCTCGTTGGGCTCATAACCCAAAGGTCGCAGGTTCAAATCCTGCCCTCGCAACCAA
>JAYTYH010000513.1:0-1830 GCA_043742485.1 Rhizobacter sp. | reverse complement strand
TGCACACAGCCGGCAACTCGTCGGGCATCGTCGACGGCGCTGCCGCGGTGCTGATCGGCAGCGAGGCGATGGGGCGCACGCTCGGCCTGGTGCCGCGCGGCCGCGTCGTCGCCACCGCGCTCTCGGGTGCCGATCCGACCATCATGCTCACCGGCCCGATGCCGGCCACGCGCAAGGCGCTCGCCACGGCCGGCCTGGGCATCGACGACATCGACCTGTTCGAGGTCAACGAGGCCTTCGCGGCGGTGCCGATGCGATTCATGCGCGAGATGGGCGTGCCGCACGAGAAGGTCAACGTCAACGGCGGCGCCATCGCCATGGGCCACCCGCTCGGTGCCACCGGCGCCATGCTCGTCGGCACGCTGCTCGACGAGCTCGAGCGCCGCAACCTGAAGCGCGGCCTCGTCACCCTCTGCGTCGGCGGCGGCATGGGCATCGCGACGATCATCGAGCGCGTCTAGGCATGCGCAGCCTGCGCTACGAGCTGGCCGACGACGGCATCGCCACGATCACCTTCGACGCGCCCGACGCGGCCGTCAACACGATGACGCTGGAGTGGCAGCACGACCTGGCCGAAGCCGCCGCTGCCGTCGTGCGCGACAAGGAGCGCATCAAGGGTGTGCTGCTCGCGTCGGCGAAGTCGACCTTCTTCGCCGGCGCGGCGCTGAAGCACGTGCTGACGCTGACGGAGGAAGACGCGAAGCCGGGCTTCGCCGAGATCGAGGCGCTCAAGAAGACCTACCGCACGCTCGAAACGCTCGGCCGGCCGGTCGTGTCGCTGCTCACCGGCTCGGCGCTCGGCGGCGGCTGGGAGGTGGCGCTGATCGGCCACGCCCGCTTCGCCCTTGCCGACGAGAAGATCCGCTTCGGCATGCCCGAGGTCTCGCTCGGGCTCATCCCGGGCGCCACCGGCATCACCAAGACCGTGCGCCATCTCGGCCTGATGGCGGCCCAGCCCTATCTGATCGAAGGCCGCCTGTTCGGCCCGCGCGTGGGCCACGAGATCGGCTGGATCGACGGCCTCGCCGCCAGCGCCGCCGACCTGCGCGCCCAGGCGCTGGCCTGGATCGCCGACCATCCCGACGCCGTGCAGCCGTGGGACCTGCGAAGCTACCGCATGCCCGGCGGCTCGCCGGCGAGCGCGAACATCGCCGCCGCCATCGCCGTCGCGCCAGCCGTGCTGGCGCAGAAGTCGCGTGGCCTCTACCCGGCGCCTCAGGCCGTGCTCGAGGCGATGGTCGAGGGCGCGCTCGTCGACTACGACACCGCCACCCGCATCGAGAGTCGCAAGCTGGCGAAGATCATGGTCGGCCAGAACGCCAAGAACATGATCAGCGCGTTCTTCTTCGACGCCCAGGCGATCCGCTCCGGCCGGGCCCGGCCGAAGGGCTTCGCAGCGTGGCGGCCGGCCAAGGTGGGCATCCTCGGCGCCGGCATGATGGGCGCGGGCATCGCTCACGCCAACGCCGCACGCGGCATCGCCTGCGTGCTGGAAGACGTCGCGGCCGAGAAGGCCGCGGCCGGCATCGACGCCATCCGCAAGATCACTTCGACGCAGGTCGCCAAGGGCCGCCTCGACGCCGGCGCGCAAGCGCAGCTTCTCGCACTCGTTACACCCGCCGCCGACGTACGCGCGCTCGGCGGCTGCGACCTGATCATCGAGGCGGTGTTCGAGAACCGGGCGCTGAAGGCAGCGGTGACGCGCGAGGCCGAGCCGATGCTGGCGCCCGGCGGTGTGTTCGCGAGCAACACCTCGACGTTGCCGATCAGCGGCCTGGCGGCGGCGAGCGTACGGCCGGCGAGCTTCGTCGGCCTGCACTTCTTCTCGCC
>JAYTYH010000512.1:0-2170 GCA_043742485.1 Rhizobacter sp. | reverse complement strand
ACAGGCAGCCGCGGATCATGGACGAGACCGTGGCGACGCGCGCGCGCATGTGCGCCGCCTGCGCGCTGCCCGACAGCGTCGCGTCGAGCCACACGCCGAGGTACTGGTACCTGTCGACGCGCGGAATGGCGACGGCCGCCAGGCCGCCGCCGTACGGGATCGAGAAGGCGCCGAGGTCGGCGATCGCATCCTCGTCGTCCTGGCGCATGCCCTTGTCCCTGAACCAGACGACGCCGCTCTTGGTGGCGCTGAAGCGCACCTGCCAGCGCAGCGCCCACTCGCCGAGGTCGTCGAGCCAGCTCTGCACGGCCTTGTGCCGCGCGGCCAGATCCGCCTCGGCCGGCGGCCCGGCGGCCGTGTCGTCGGCGTACAGCAGGCAGCCGGTCTCCGTCTCGAACGCCTCGTCGATGGCGAGATCGGGGCCGCTGTCGTTGATGAACAGCGCGTAGAGCGGCGGCGAGAGGACGGCGCCCTGCGGCACGCCCGCCAACACGTCCGTCCATTCGCCGAGGCCGGAGTGCGTCCGCAGACGGAAGCGGCGGTCGGCGAGGAAGGCGGCGACGAATCCCAGCAGCTCCGCGCGCGCGCCTGCGCGCCAGAGCTTGAGCAGGAGGAACTCGTGCGGCACCGAGTCGAACGCTCGGCTGATGTCGAGGAAGACGACGGGGTACGGCACGCTGCGCGGCGCCTTTGCGCGGCCGTGCGCGTCCAGCCAGACGCCCGGCGTGATCGCCTCCAGGATGCGATGGTGGAGCATCCAGATCTGGTGGCGCGTGCCGCGCCCTTTGCGGAAGCCGGCCTGCCACCTGGACAGGTAGGGCTCCAGGATGGCGTTGAGGCGCGGCTGGACGAGCCGCTCGACCTGGCGCGCGACGATCGGCGTGATCGAGATCGGCCGGTACGACGACGGCTCGGTCGGCGCGCCGCCCTTCTTGGGCAGCGGGATCAGGTCGGCGTCGCGCCACGCCTGCGGCAGCACGCGGAACAGGAAGCAGAAGTTGACGAGCGCCGTCATTGCCTGCATCCACTCGCTCGCCGCGCTCGCCCAGCGCAGCAGGTAGCCGTCGATGCCGTCGGGACCGGCCGCCGTGCGCGTGCTCGACCGCACCAGCCGGTCGCGGAATGACTCGTGCGTTGCCAGCAGCTGCAGCGCCGTCGCCTTGGACAGGCAGGTGCCGGCGGGCAGACCGCTGGCCAGCTCCAGGCGCATGCGCGCCAGGTCGATTGCCTGCCGCTCGTTCTCCGTGCCGTACTCGGCCGGCGTCCTGCGCCGCTGCACCAAGCGCGCCTGACGCTCGGCGTCCGTCAGCCGCAGGCGGTCCAGGCCGTCGACAAAGCGCGGCTCGTCGGCGGCGGTGCAGGGCGTTGCCGTTGCCGCGCGCGCCGCCGGCGCCGGTGCCTGCGGGGCTCGGGCGTGCGGCGACATCTGCGCGTGGAAGAACGCCGCCAGGACGGCGCGGGACTCGCCCTCGGTGGACGTCAGCGCGCCGTCCGGCTTGCGTAGGCCTGCGCACATGCGCGCCGTGCCGTCCTGCGCGCGTGAGACGCGTTTCACCGCGCTCCAGGCGACCTTGTGCTTGCCGTCCGGCCCCTCCTCCTCGACGGCCGCCTTCACGGCCGCCCAGGATTCGCGCTTCATCTCGGCGAGCGCTTTGGCCCAGGCGGCGCGTGACGTAGCCGCACGCCCGGCCGATGCTGCTGCGTCGCCCGAATCGTCGCCGCGAGCCGCGCGTGCGTCTGCCAGCATCTCCTTGTGGAGCACCTTGGCGGCGGCGGTCCAGCCGGGCCGTTGCGCCTTGGCGCACACGCGTCTGCCGATGCAGGCGGACGCCGCCGCGTTGACGATGCGCGCCAGCTGCGCCCACGCCGCCTCGGCGAGTGGCAGCGCGCGCGCCTGGCAGTTCGCCGGCGAGACGCCGCCCGAGCCGACGACAAAGTCATACAGCGGGCGGACCGCGTCGATGGTGTCCCATTCGCGGGCGAGCCTCTGCAGCTCGACCGTGAACGCGGCCGCCTTCTCCGCCGTCGCCCTGTCCGAGTTCCATCGCCGGTACGTGTGACCGCGCGGCAATGGCGCCAGGCGGTCGACGAATTCGATGGTGACCGGGTAGTGGTCGCTGACCAGTCGGGCGAGGTCGAGTTCGTCGTCGCCGGTCGACGGGTCGTTGTC
>JAYTYH010000511.1:0-1548 GCA_043742485.1 Rhizobacter sp. | reverse complement strand
GCCACGACGCCGTAGCAGACGTAGTTCATGCCGCCGCCGCCGTACTGCTCGGGGATGGTGGAGCCGAGCAGGCCGAGCTCGCCCATCTCCTTGAAGATGCCGACGTCGGTGGTGCCGTTCCTGAACGCGTCGAGCACGCGCGGGGCGAGCTGCTCCTGGCAGTACGCGGCCGCGGCGTGGCGCACGGCGCGCTCGTCGTCGCTGAGCTGCTGCTCGAGGAGCAGCGGGTCGTCCCAGTGGAAGGATGCTTTCGGGGTCTTGATCATGGTGGTGTGGTTTCCGTTCGATCGGGGATGACGGCCGTGACCTCGATCTCGACCTTGGCGCGATCTTCCATCAACGCCGTCACCTCCACCGCCGTCATGGCGATGTCGTAGTTGCCGATGATCTCGCGGAAGGCCGGGCCGATCTCGCGGCCGGCGGCCAGGTATTCGCGCTTGCTGGTCACGTACCAGGTCATGCGCACGATGTGCTTGGGCGTGGCGCCGGCGGCGTGCAGCACCGCGGCCACGTTTTGCAGGGCCAGGCGCGTCTGGCCAGCGAAGTCGTCGGTGGTCCACACGCCCTGCGGGTCCCAGCCGACCTGGCCGGCGACGTAGACCTGGCGGCCGCTCGCGGCGACGCCGTTGGCATAGCCCCTGGGGCGAGGCCAGCCTTCGGGGAGCAGCGCTTCGTTCATCGTGGTTCCTCGTGTGCCTGGTCGTTGCCGGCGTGGACCTTGAGCAGGTCGCGGCCGATGATGAGTTGCTGCACCTCGCTCGCGCCTTCGTAGATGCGCAGGGCGCGGATCTCGCGGTAGAGGCGCTCGACGGTCTGGCCGCTCTGCACGCCCTGCCCGCCCCACATCTGCACCGCGGCGTCGATCACCTGCTGCGCCCCTTCGGTGGCGGCGAGCTTGGCCATGGCCGCCTCGCGCGTCACGTTCTTGCCGCGGTCGCGCAGCCAGGCGGCGCGGTAGACGAGCAGCGCCGCCGAGTCGATCGTGGTCGCCATCTCGGCGAGCCTGGCCTGCGTGAGCTGGAAGTCGCCGAGCACGCCCGCGAACATGCGGCGCGTGGTGGCGCGGTGCATGGCGGCATCGAAAGCGCACCGCGCGAAGCCGAGGGCGGCGGCGGCGACCGACGTGCGAAAGACATCGAGCGTGCTCATCGCGATCTTGAAGCCCTCGCCTTCGGCGCCGATGCGCTGGCTCGCGGCGACGCGGCAGTTCGTGAAACGCAGGCGGGCCAGCGGGTGAGGCGCGATCACGTCGATGCGCTCGGCGATCTCGAAGCCCGGCGAGTCGGCATCGACGATGAAGGCGCTGATGCCGCGCGAGCCCTTCGGCTCGGCACCGGTGCGCGCGAAGACGACGTAGAAGTCGGCGATGCCGCCGTTCGAGATCCAGGTCTTCTCGCCGTCGAGCACGTATTGGTCGCCATCGGCGCGGGCGGCGCAGGCCACGGCGGCGACGTCGGAGCCGGCGTCGGGCTCCGAGAGCGCGAAGGCGGCGATCGCTTCGCCGGCGGCCACGCGCGGCAGGTAGCGCGCCTTCTGCTCGGCCGTGCC
>JAYTYH010000510.1:0-7061 GCA_043742485.1 Rhizobacter sp. | reverse complement strand
TCAGCGCCGGTGACCACGCGGCGATGGCGCTGCAAGGCGTCTTCCTCTACGGCGTCTCGTACGTCTGCGTCTACCAGGCCGAGCGTTTCGTGCCGTCGGGGCTGGTCGCAGTCGGCTATTCGGCATCGCCACTGCTGACCGGCGTTGGCGCCACGATGCTGTTCGGCGCCGCCCTGGGCGGCCGCTTCATCGCCGGCGGCGTACTCGGCATGGCCGGCGTCGCCTTGATCTTCTGGCCCGAGATCGCCCGGCCCGGAGACGGCGAACGGGCTGCGCTGGGGGCCGTGTTCACTGCGGGCGCAGTGCTGCTTTCGACCGTCGGCAGCCTGACCGCGAGCCGCAATCGCGAGCGCGGCCTGCCGCTGCTGCCGGCGATGGGCTACGGAATGTTGTACGGCGCCCTTTCCGCCACTGTCGTCGCCGTCGCTCTCGGCCGCAGTGGCGCCTTGCCGTCGGCGCCGAGCTGGTGGATCGCCCTCGTCTACCTGGCGCTGGCCGGCTCGGTGCTCGCCTTCGCCTGCTTCCTGACAGTGCAGGACCGCCTCGGCGCCGGCCCGGCCGGCACGGTCGGCGTCATGACGCCGCTGATCGCACTCGTCGTCTCGCTCGCCTTCGAGGGCTTTCGTCCGAACGCGCTCACGATCGCCGGCGCCGCGCTGGCGATCGCCGGCAACGTGCTCATGCTCCTGCCGGCGTCGTCTGTTCGGGCCCGGCCGGCGGCGGTTGCCGGTGCGGCAACGGAATGAACTCGGTCTCGCCGGGCACTGTCGGGAAGCGCTGAGCCAGCCATCGGTCTTCGGCGTCGCGGATGCGCTCGCGCGTGCTGGCGACGAAATTCCACGACAGGAAACGATGCCCGAGCGAGTCGCCGCCGACCAGCGCCACGCGGCCGCCGCGCGGCGCGCTCAGCAGCGGCGACGAGCCGGGCTCGAGCACGACCATCGTGAACTCGTCGATCTTGACGCCGTCGACCTCGATCGGATGGTCGAGCGCATAGAGGGCGCGCTCGGCGCCGTCGGCCGCGGGCAGGACGACGCCGGTGCCGGTGCCGACGTCGAGATGGAACACCACCGCCAGCGTCGGCGACGCGGTCGCGACCGGCGAGGTCACGCCGAACGCAGAGCCGGCAACGACGTGCGCCGTGCCGGCCGGCAACCGCACCTGCGGGATGGCCGCGGCGGCGACGTGCTGGAACGACGGCGCGGCGTCTTCTTGATCCTCGGGCAGCGCGATCCAGAGCTGCAGGCCATGGCTCCGGTGCGGCACGTCGAGCAGGTCTTTCGGGGTGCGCTCGGAGTGGACGATGCCGCGCCCGGCCGACATCCAGTTGACGGCGCCAGAATCGATGCGCTGGACGACGCCGGTCGAGTCGCGATGCATGATCCCACCCTCGAAAAGATAGGTTAGCGTCGCCAGGCCGATGTGCGGATGCGGCCGCACGTCGTGATGGGCGCCGGGCTCGACCGAGAGCGGGCCGAAATGATCGAAGAACACGAACGGGCCGACGGCTCGGGCGTCGGCCTGCGGCAGCAGGCGCCGCACGGTGAAGCCGCCACCGAGATCGCGGGCTTGCGGGGCGAGGGTTTGCAAGCGGGTCACGGCGATTTCGAAGAGGTGCCTGCGGCGGCGGGCCGCTAGTGTAGGCGCCGACTAAACTCCGCCGTTGCACTCAGCCGAGACGCCCCTTTCATGAGCCTCAAATGCGGCATCGTGGGCCTGCCGAACGTCGGCAAGTCCACGCTTTTCAATGCCCTCACCAAGGCCGGCATCGCGGCCGAGAACTATCCGTTCTGCACCATCGAGCCCAACGTCGGCATCGTCGCGCTGCCCGACCCACGGCTCGCCCAGCTTTCGGCGATCGTCAAACCGGAACGCATCGTGCCGGCGATCGTGGAGTTCGTCGACATCGCCGGCCTGGTCGCCGGCGCCTCGAAGGGCGAAGGTCTCGGCAACCAGTTCCTGGCCCACATCCGCGAGACCGACGCGATCGTCAACGTCGTGCGTTGCTTCGACGACGAGAACGTAATCCACGTCGCCGGCAAGGTCGATCCGGTGTCCGACATCGAAGTGATTCAGACCGAGCTCTGCCTGGCCGACATGAGCACCGTCGAAAAGGGCTTGCACCGCTACAACAAGGTGGCGCGCTCGGGCGACAAGGAAGCACAGAAGATCGCTGACGTGCTCACCAAGTGCATGGCGCAGCTCGACCAGGGCCTGCCGGTTCGCGCCATCCCGTTCAGCAAGGAAGAGCTGGTGCTCGTCAAACCGCTCTGCCTCATCACTGCCAAGCCGGCGATGTTCGTCGGCAACGTCGATGAGAACGGCTTCGAGAACAACCCGCACCTCGAGCGCCTGCGCGAGGTCGCCGCGAAGCAGCACGCGCCGGTCGTGGCCATCTGCGCCAAGACCGAGGCCGAGCTCTCGGAGATGGAAGACGAAGACAAGCTGATGTTCCTGGCCGAGATGGGTCAGACCGAGCCGGGCCTGAATCGCCTCATCCGCGCCGCCTTCTCGCTGCTCGGCCTGCAGACCTATTTCACCGCCGGCGTGAAGGAGGTGCGCGCCTGGACCATCCACGTCGGCGACACCGGGCCGCAGGCCGCGGGCGTGATCCACACCGACTTCGAGCGCGGCTTCATCCGCGCCCAGACCATCGCCTTCGATGACTTCATCGCCTTCAAGGGCGAGCAGGGCGCGAAAGATGCCGGCAAGATGCGCGCCGAGGGCAAGGAGTACGTCGTCAAGGATGGCGACGTACTCAACTTCCTCTTCAACGGCTGACGCGCGGGCGATGCAGGCCACGTCTCCCGTGCCGCCTGCAGCGATTCCCACGCCGCCTGCCAAGGCATCGCCCGCCCACTGGCTGCACTGGGGCCTGCCGCTGGCGCTGACGACGCTGGCCTGCTTCGTCGCCGGCCGCGCCGCACTGGCGCTCTCGATTCCGCCGGGATATGCAGCGCCGCTCGCTCTCGCTGCCGGCATCGGCCTCGCCAGCGTGCTCGTCTATGGCCGGCGGATGTTGTTCGGCGTCGGCGCCGGTGCCCTGTTGGCGAACCTCGGCCTGGCTTCGCTGCGCGAGCATCCGGCGCTGGCAGCGCTGGCTGCGCCTGCCCTTGCCGGACTGGCCACGGCCTTGCAAGCCTTCGTCGGCGCCGTGCTGGTGCGCCGCTTCGTGAGCCGGCCACTGACGCTGACACTGCCGCGCGACGTCGCCATGTTCATGCTGGCGTGCCTGGCCAGCAGCGTCGTCGCG
Organism: Rhizobacter sp.; assembly: GCA_043742485.1. Classification (GTDB taxonomy): domain Bacteria; phylum Pseudomonadota; class Gammaproteobacteria; order Burkholderiales; family Burkholderiaceae_C; genus Schlegelella_A. Next base: position 3,808 of record JAYTYH010000510.1, on the reverse strand, counting down.
CCGACGATCTCGGCCGCCTACCTACGCGCCTCGTCGGCCCTGCCGACCGGGCAGCTCGGGTTCACCTGGGCGACCTGGTGGATCGCCGACCTCGCCGGCCTGCTGATCGCCACGCCGGTCGCGCTCACGCTCATCGGCCGGCCCAACTCGGAATGGGCACCGCGGCGAATGTCGGTCGGGCTGACGATGACCCTCGTCGTCGCCCTGCTGGCGCTCGGCATCGTCCAGGCCGGCCGCTGGAACGGCGAGCGGCTGCGCTCGAATTTCGGCCACGACGCCTCGGGAGCGTCGCTGGTGTTGGCCACGCAGCTGCAGGAGCCGCTGCGCGCGCTCGAGGCGATGCGCGGCGTCTTCAGCGTCGCCCGCCATCCGAGCCGCGCCGAGATGCGCATCGCGACCGAGAACTGGCTCGGCGGCGGCGCCGTGCGGGCGATGGGCTGGAGCGAACGCGTGCGCCGCGACGACGTCGCTGCTTTCGAGGCCCGCGCCCGTGCCGACGGCAGCGCCGGATACCGCGTCTTCGACCGCGCCGACGCCAGTCCCGACCCCGGTGCCGCGCTGCCCGCGGCCAGCGGCGCGCTCGAGTCGCCGGCGGGCAACGACGACGCCATGGCGGTGCGCCACATCGAGCCGGTGTCGGCGAACGGCGGGGCCCTGGGCATCAACTCGATGTCGATCCCGGTGGCGCGGGCGGCGATCCTGACTGCCGCCGAGTCTGGCCGACCGGCCGCCACTGCCGGCTTCCTGCTGAATCCGCAAGACGCTGCCGACAAGCGCATGGGCGTTGTTCTCTTCCAGGCGGTCTACGACCGCGAGACGACAAGCGCGGCCGACCGCCAGACCGCCCTGCGCGGTGTCGTCTTCGTGACGCTGGCGGTCGACGCCCAGATCGCCAGCCTGGCCGGCAAGGTGCCGGCCTACCTCGACCTGTGCATCGTCGACGGCGACCTGCACACCGGCGTCCAGCGGCTGTCGGGGCCGCTGCGCTGCGAGAGCCAGGCGGGCGCCTTCAGCCACGGCCGGCCGCTGCTCTTCGGCGGCCGGCCCTGGGACCTGCGCGCCTCGGCGCGGGCCGACAACATCCCCGACGCCGCCGACCGCAGCGCCTGGACCTTCTCAGCCCTCGTCGTGCTGTCGGCAGCGATGCTGGGCGCCTCGCTGCTCATCACCACCGGGCGCACGCGCCGCATCGAGAGCGCGGTGCGCGAGCGCACCTCCGCGCTGCGCGCCGAAGTGGGCGAGCGCCATCTCGCCGAGCAGGCCTTGCGCGCCAGCGAGAAGCGCTTTCGCAACATCCTCGACAACGTGCCGATCGGAGTCGTCTACACCGACCTGGCCGGCCGCGTCATCCAGGCCAATCCGCGCTTCTGCGAGCTCACGGGCTACGGCGGGAAAGAGCTGGCAGCGCTCGATGCGCAGGCTCTCACTCACCCCGACGACAGCGCCGAAGAAGTCACCCTCACGGCTCAGCTGGTCGCCGGCACGATCCCGATGTACCGCGTCGACAAGCGCTTCCTGACCAAGGCCGGCGGCACCGTGTCGGCACGGGCGACGGTCTCGCTGCTGCGCGACGCCGCCAACGAGCCGTGGCGCATCGTCGGCGTCGTCGAGGACATCACCGAGCATCTTCGCCTCGCCGAGGCCGAGCACGCGCGCGAGAACGCCGAAGCATCGAACCGGGCCAAGAGCGAGTTCCTGTCGCGCATGAGCCACGAACTGCGCACGCCGCTCAACGCCATGCTCGGCTTCGCGCAGCTGCTCGAGATCGACAGCCGCCATCCACTGGCGCCGGCGCAGCGACCCTGGGTGGCGCAGATCCAGCAGGCCGGCTGGCATCTGCTCGACATGATCAACGACGTGCTCGACCTGTCGCGCATCGAGTCGGACAACCTGCGGCTGCAAACGACGACGCTCGACGTGCCCGAGCTCGTCAAGTCATCGATCGCGCTGGTCGCGGCCGACGCGGCGCGGCGGGGCATCCGCATCAGCGAGGAGCTGGCGCCGGGCACCTCGGCGGTGATGGGCGACGCCACACGCGTCAAGCAGATCCTCACCAATCTGCTCAGCAACGCCGTCAAGTACAACACCGACGACGGTCGCGTCCACGTCGCGACGCGGCTGGCCGGCGCCGAGCTGATCGAGATCTCCGTCACCGACACCGGCCTGGGCATGACGGCCGAGCAGATAGGCCAGCTCTTCAGGCCGTTCAACCGGCTCGGCCGCGAGCGCACGTCGCCGGCGGTCCAGGGCACCGGCATCGGCCTGGTCATCAGCCGGCGCCTGGCCGAGCTGATGGGCGGCTCGATCCGGGTCAAGAGCGTGCCCGGCGAAGGCTCGTCGTTCATCCTGCGCATACCGAAGGCGATCGATCCCGACACCGTGCGCTCCGAGCTCGACGAGCCCGGGCCGATGCCTGCCGAATACCACCGCCGCATCGTCCGCTACGTGGAAGACAACGAGACCAACGTCGAGGTCATGCGCGGCATCCTGGCGCAGCGGCCGCAGGTGCTGATGGAGGTTTCCATCGCCGGCCTCGACGGCCTGGCCGCCGTGCGCGCCAACCTGCCGCACCTGATCCTGCTCGACATGCACCTGCCCGACATCAGCGGCCTCGAGTTGCTGCGCTACTTCAAGGCCGACCCGGCGACGGCGGCGATCCCGGTCATCGCGGTCTCGGCCGACGCCACCTCCCAGCAGATCGACGCCGCGCTCGACGCCGGCGCCGTGCGATATCTGACCAAACCGGTGAACGTGACCGAACTGCTCGCCGCCGTCGACGACCTGCTCGACAGGATGGACACGGGCTTCAGTTGACGGGCGTCAAGGCAGGCGGGAACTGCGCTTGCCAGCATCGGTTTCGACATAGCCAGCACGCATCGTCGTCATTGCGCCGCTCTTAGCACTCTCAAGCAGCGAGTGCTAATATTTGTTGAACCGAAAGGGGTTCTGCATGTCAGATACCACTATGAACATCTCTGCCGTCAACGCTGTAGCGGTCCGCGATCCGTGGGCCGCGGTCCCCTCGCTGGGCAACCTCGACGCGTACATCAGCGCGATCAACCGAGTGCCTCTTCTGACTCAGGAAGAGGAAACCGAGTTCGCCCGGAAGTTGCGCGCCAGCGGCGATCTCGACGCCGCCGGGCGCCTGGTCGTGTCGCACCTTCGCCTCGTCGTCTCGATCGCCCGTAAATACCTCGGCTACGGTTTGCCCCACGGCGACCTGATCCAGGAAGGCAATGTCGGCCTAATGAAGGCGGTGAAGCGTTTCGATCCAGAACAGGGCGTGCGGCTGGTGAGCTATGCCATGCACTGGATCAAGGCCGAGATCCACGAGTACATCCTGAAGAACTGGCGGATGGTCAAGGTCGCCACCACCAAGGCGCAGCGCAAGCTGTTCTTCAACCTCCGCTCGATGAAGCAGAGCATGAAGGACGACGCTGGCGTTCTCGACACCCACCGCAGCACGTTGACGCAAAGCGAGGTCGACACGCTCGCGAAAACGCTGAACGTCAAGCGCGAGGAAGTGCTCGAGATGGAAACTCGCCTCTCGGGCGGTGACGTCGCGCTCGAGCCGCAGAACGACGACGGTGAGGAGAGCTACGCGCCGATCGCCTACCTCGCCGACGACGCCGCCGAGCCGACGCGCGTGATGGAAGCCAGAAACCGCGACTGGCTGGCCGGCGACGGCATCGCCCTGGCGCTCGATGCCCTCGATGCCCGGAGTCGCCGCATCGTCGAGGAGCGCTGGCTGAAGGTCAACGACGACAGCTCGGGCGGCATGACGCTGCACGACCTGGCCGGCGAGTAC